>NZ_PYIA01000026.1:0-10306 GCF_013265645.1 Sphingopyxis sp. BSNA05
CTGATGACCGTATGTGATTATGTGGACGCCACCGCGCTCGCGTCTGAGTTCCGGCGCTATCGCCGGACAGTCTGGCGTGTGGTTGAAGCGCAGCACCGTATCTCTACCAATCGCCTTGCAGATAATCTCGAAGACCAATCCCGCCTTGAAGAACTGGTGGAGGATGCAAAGCCTGATCTGCCAAAGGCAGCACAAGGACTGCATTATCTTCTCGGATCACCCTTTCGCTATGGTCACCGCATTGCCAGCCGGTTTCGCAAGGCTGACGAACGACCCGGTATATTCTATGCCAGTGAACAGGAAGCCACTGCAATTGCCGAAACTGCCTATTGGCGGCTGCGTTTCTTTGCCCGTTCGCCGGATTTCGTACCTGGCAATACGACCAGCGAGCATCTGAGTTTTTCCATTGCAATTTCCTCATCCCGCGCTCTGGATCTGACCAAGGCTCCGTTTGACGAGCGGGCGGACGACTGGGTGCAAAGCGATGATTACGGCGCATGTCAGGATCTCGCGAGCGTTGCCCGCCAAGCATCGGCACAATTGATCCGTTTCATCTCTGTACGTGATCCCGATGGCAGGTGCAATGTCGCGCTGCTTGACCCGGCCGTATTTGCAGCGCGCGAGCCGACGCTGGGTCAGACATGGCACCTGAGGCTGGAGCGCGGCCAGCTACATGCCATTGCTTCCTTTCCCGGTGGCGGCAAATTTGCGTTTGAACCCGAAAGTTTTGGCCTCACGAAACTCGTGCAATAGCTGGTCCAGAATATCTCCTGATATGTCCGCACAACTCCCGCTTTCCTGAACGGGAGGTGCCCTGGACCAGCAGTTGCGCCAAGCGCAACCCGCGCGGGCTGCGGCCCGTGTGGCCCGCGCCAGCCTTGCCCCCGCAGGTTTCCCGCCTTTGGCGGTGCGCTTGTCGTCCCGCCGGTCCTGCCGGGCTCCTCGCGGAAAGCGGATCGTCGCTTGCTTGCCGCTTATCAGGAGAAACATCATGGACAATAATTTTACCCAATCTCTTTCCGGGCTCGATCTTTCCGGATTGACTATAAAACAATCACCCTTTGAACCGGCAGATTTTCCAGAGCACGACGCGATCTCGCAAACCATAGCTGCCGTCTGGTCCGACCTGTTCGCGATGTTCACCGATACCGCCCTTGAAGCCGATGCAGAGAGCCTGGCCTGGGGCTTTGTCAATCTCTTCCACCGTTCGGCGATGCAAAAAGCAAAGCAGCTCGACCGAGCATCGGATGAAGTTCGCGTATTGGTCGCAAATGCCGATGGCTCGGAAGTGCATACGTCCAATCTCGAAGAGCAGATCGAACGCGCACAAGCTGCAGAAGCTTCGATGATCGCCTTTGAAGAAATGCGGGAGGTTGCTGCATCGCTCTATCTGCAAGAAATCCGTTCCTCGTGGAAGCCTGTGTCGAGTTCGCGCGCCAATCACGGCGCTATGCTCACATCAGCTGTCATTCATGGCCGCGATTTTCTGCGTGCGCGCAGTGAAAGCAAGCGCAAGGCCCTGATGCCTGAAGGTACGCCCATTATCTTTGCTGGCGGTCGCACCAAGCAGGCGGATATCGAAGATGCCAAGACGTTTGCGAACAATGTCTGGGCCACACTCGACAAAGTTTTTGATGCTGTTCCGGACATGGTGCTGGTGCACGGCGGTGACGGTAAAGGCGCAGATGGTCTTGCGGCATCCTGGGCCGAACGGCGCGGCGTTGCGCAGCTTACATTTTCGCTCAATCGCAAACTGGGCGCACGCGCTGGATTTAAGCGCAACGAGCAGATGCTGAATCTTCGTCCTCGCTACGTCATTGCATTTCCGGGAAACGGTGTATTGGAACGTTTGGTAATCGAAGCCAAATCACGCCGGATCACGGTTGTGGATCGGCGCGGACCGCTTGGAGCTTTTCCAAAGGCAACATCTTCCACCGGCTGAGCTTCACAGGAGCAATCATGGATGTATTTGAACATCGAAGGGGCGCTTTAAGTTTGTATAAACCCGTAAGGGAATGACATCCAAATGGCAAAACTAGACGGGTACAAGTTATTTGTGATTGCTATATCGAGCGGTAGTTACGCCTTTGAGGGCAATGGCATGTTTGGTTCAATTCTATCCTACCAACTTATACTTACTCACAACCGATGCCGTCATTATCTCTATCCAAATGCGAACCGTACCCGCGTTGTCCTCGACGGACCGGAGCAGCACCTGCTGCCCTTGCCGCTGCACAGTTCGGATAGTAATCAGCTTTTGGCTGAGAACGAACCGCCGATGGTTTTGCAGAGCCGCCGCCGTGACAATGTCTACCGCCGTTCTTTCTGTCGTTATGACAACCATCGGCTGCTGTTCTGCCGCCATGAGCATTTACAGCCAGCGTAGGGATCAGGAATGTCATAACAAATGCCGATATTGTGCCAATTATCAACGTACGACTAATTCGGATTGTACATTGGAATGTCATTCCGCCTCAGAGCAACTTCGCTGTTTCTACCAAAGCATGGAAGGCATCCAGCCCCTTGGCAAAGTAGTGTAATCGTGGAGCGTCAAACGTGACCATATACAACTCACCTTCAACGATAGCCGCGCGCGCTTCCCCCAATCTGGTCAGATTGTCGGCATCAACATATTCGTATGTGAACTTCACGCCGTTCAATCCGAGAAATTCAGTTGGCTCAGTCGACGCAAGCTTAAAAATGCCGATCTGTTTGTAAGCACGGTAGGTGCCTTCGAGCAGTTCTGGAACATCAATGAGTAGCGCATCCTTCTTCATTTTGGGAAGCGGCTCTCGCTTCTTGTTGCGTTCCTTAACGAGGGGCTTTCCTGGAGCAATTCCGCCGTAAAATGTAACGTCATTCAGCTGCTCGCCATCAAGCGTCCATGTTTCGGCATTTTTCCCAGGTCTGCGACCCAATTTGTTCCAGTCTTGGGGCGGAGTTACGTGAAGGTTGGACTTTGCAACTTTTACGGTTTTACCTTGTTCTCGGTAACCATTCGCCGCCGCTGGGGATGTCATCAGCAATGCAGATAGCATCAGTATGCCAGAAAAGACCGATAACGCCTTTTTTACAGTACTCACTCTGTTTTCTCCTTCGGAAGAAGCATGCTAATCATTGGAGCATCAGAAGCATCTGGTTCTAGCGCTAGGTATTGCGCCAATGCAGCCTGCCCATCAGTTCGTTGTCCAGTTTTCAATTGGGACAACCCTAAGCCCCGATAGGCATCGGCCATTTCGGGATTTAGAACAATTGCTTCCCGATAGAAATTTACGGCATTCACCAAGTCACGCTGATTGCCGCGCAACCTATATAGCTCGCCGCGCGCGAACCAAAGGTCGGCTGTCCATCCCTTTTCGGCAAGCGAGTTTATAATATACTCACTACCGCCAAAGTCATTCAAACCTATTTGATCATTCAAAAATTTAGGAATCCAGTCGGCCAGCGCTTCGCGATATCGGTCAGCCCCGTCATCCCGCTCTGCACCTTCGGAGTCAGCTAAGTCTGACAAATATTCGGCGCGTTCGGCTTGTGGTGGATGCGATGCAGTGAAAGCAATTCTATTGAAACGAGGCTTTTTCAAACCCCTCACTCTTGCGGATGCTTCATATTCTCCCATCAAGTTAAGCCAAACCTCCGAAGCGGCTTGAGGGCGAAAATTACTGCCATTCAGATAGCTCAATCCCAATAGATCGGCTTCTCTCTCTTGATCCCGCTTGAAGCGATAGAGGTTGCCGTAAACCGAAAACTCCAAATTCTGAAAAGACGAACGGGTTTGATAGCTGGGTGACATACTTGCTAACAAACTCGCCCAACTTAGGAGATCTGAACCGGATCGAGCAGATTTGAATCGCTCCAAGCTATGTCTTTTTTCAAAATGCCCAAACTCATGCCCTAAAACAGATGCAAGCTCGGCCTCGCTGCGTACACGCAAAAGGAGACCGCTAAACACTCGCATGGTACCGTTGGGCGACATCGACGCATTGAAGATTGGCTCTCTAAGAACATAGATGCGAGTGCTTCCACAACGATCCGGACCAACAGCTTCACACAACACTTGCTTCAGATAGGTGTTCAGTTTTTCATCTCTAATGACTATTGGCGAATTGTTAAGGGCGCGCTCACTTTCATCATCCCTCTGCCAAAAACCAACCTCATCTACCCCCTGCGCTGATAGACCCCTTCATAGGGTGGAGGCAATGGAGGCGCGTCTGCGAGAACGATTGACGGAGTTAGTGCGAGCAATAGAACATTAAGGCGCATTGCAATGCTGTACATTATTTTCTTCTGCTACTACTTCGCTACCGGGAAACTCTTCGAGTAGCTGTTTGACACGCTTTTGTGCTCCTTCAGGCTTACGAACATCGCCGCCCATCGCAAAATCGGCATTGAGCCAGAGCAAATCGCCTGTTTTCAAATCGACTAAACCCGCAAAGCCGTGATGTTCGCCGGAAGTAACCCCTGCACCAACGGTAAGCATAGCCGCTATCTGAAACAACTTGCGCCCGGTCGATCCGTATGCATCCTTGTTATAGATAAACAGACCGTAGTCTGCCTCAGACGCGCCAGGAAGCTCAGAAACTCCGCCTCCCAATGACCATTCAAAGATATCGGCTTTGTTGTCCCGTTTCTTTGTAGGAAGCCTATTGCCAACAAAAACTGATAGTTGATCACAGATTGTGAAACCGCGGAAAACAGGGCCATATGTTCCTGAAGGTTTCGTGCGTCTTCTTCGTACGCCTCAGGCGCCTCAATGACTTCATTCCCTAGGCCAGCTTGTAACTCAGCCAAAGCAATCGCGATGTTTTTCTTCGCTTCTTCCGTCCATTCTGCATTGGGTTCAAAAAGACCGCCTGTTGATTGTGCACCAACGCTCACGGCAGGTCTGAAGATGAGTATTTTTTGCCGCTGTTTGCGGCCAGCTCAAAGCCTTGTTTGATGGCCGTACGTTCTTGCGCCATTGCTTGAGAAGAGAAAAGCGAAATTGCTAGACACGCTGCCAACAAACGCGAAATAATGCGCTGCATAATACCCCCCAATAGAATGTCAAAGTGCCATCCCGTTTAACAACTATGACAGATTTAAAGTATAGTTCCAATTACTTTCGATGGTTTTCCAAAAACGATCGTTAGTCAAAAACCGGGGTGAACACAAGTTTGATCGAACTCCTTTCGATTGGATCTCAATCAGCTCTGCTCTTTTTCGGCTCTGACTGTTTCATTTGACTGGAGATCAACATGTCATGGAGATTTGGGTACCATTTCCTCCTTTGCAGACTGGGCGCGGCTGATCGAACCAAAGGCCTGGATGATGCGCGGGCAACCCAAACTTGTTTCGATTGAACAAGATATCGCGGCGTAATAGCTGATGACTGTGCCGCAGATACACCCTCAGCTCTGACCAATGTTGCGTGAGTGTTTGCCGATCATGGTTTTGTGATCTGCCGTCAGATGTTTGTGGCTTAAGTTGCAAACAACCTCTCCAAAGCACCAGCGCGTCAGTTCTCCTGGAATGGCAATCAACCGGGAGCCAATTCGGCTTTTTCGCGAACCTTCCTGAACCAGGTCAGCGGCATTACAACCGGCTTTGTTACCGGCCGTGTTGCACCTTTCAGGTGCTGCCCGCACCTCCCGGTCAAAGCCCGTTTCCCTTCGGCGCTGATGCGCCTCTCGGTGCAATGCCGCTTCTCCCTGTTTCTTGTCGTCAGTTCGCAAGCCGGAATGGTCCGGTTTGAGAATATCAGGAGAAATATCATGACGAACATTACACTTTTGGTTGGACGTGTTACCCGCGAGCCAGAAAGCCGTGAAACTAACGGCGGAACAACGGTTACCAACCTTTCGGTTGTAACGACCGGCCCGCCCGCAACAGCGAAGGCAAGACCTACAAGGACGACAATGGCTATACGGTCAAGGATTCAGAATTCCACCGCGTCACTTGTTTCAACGGACTTGGCAAGAACGTTGCGCAGTATTGCACAAAGGGCCAGATGGTTTCGATCGAAGGCCGTATCCACTATACCCAGTGGGAAGATGGTGAAGGTATCAAACGCTATGGCTGCGAAATCCTTGCCGACAAGGTAGATTTTCTCACCCGCGGCGCGTCTCAGGATAACAAGGATGCCCCCGATATCGATGAGTGATTAGAGATCCTCATCGTAAACCGTTCAGGCCTCGCCGGTTTCCCCGGCGGGGCCTTTTCTTTTATTTCCTAATGGTAAGAGCGACAGCTCATTTGGCCGCCGGATAGTTTGAAATTCCGAGCCTATTGAACGCCTCTTCTACGCCCAGTTCGCTAAGCGCCATCGCAAGTCGCCTCAGATGCTTGGTGCCAAAGCTCTCCACACCGGTGCCAAGCAACACGCGCCCGAGTTCGGTGGCTGCTTTCGCTTCCAGTTCACGCTGTTTTTGATTCAGCTTTTCACGGTCGGCTTCGAGTTTCTTGAGTGCGGCAATAGCGCCGGTTTTTCTGGTCATGAGATTTCCTTTTCTCAGTTATGACCCCTTGAAATTTCATAGTGGCATAGTTCCCCACCTGTAGGAAAACGGTTTTTTGCGAATATTATCTGGACGGTCCAATATGGGTTTGGAGAGGGTATTCTCACTTGAAGTCCAAGCATGATGCGCGAAGGCCTACCGCGTAAAGGACGACGGGGCCCCACCATTTTATTGGCGCTACGGCTGCGCCTCCGCACCAATAAAATCGTTTCCCCCATCGCCGCTTCGCGGCGCCTGTTCCAGCCGGTCCTGTGACCCGGCAGCCCTCCACGCATCACCAGACCTTCTGTCAATTTTGACAAATTTCAGGAGGTAGATATGACACAGGCAATTGATACTGTATTTGATGCACAGAGTTATTTTGCGGCGGTAGAAACAGCGGAACTAAGGGCGCTTCACAGCTTCTTCGATCAGCATGTGGTTGAGGACGACGACCAGGGCTACATAGCCTTGGATGAGGGAGATTATAACGCGCTTCCGGCTTGGGCAATGAACAGGGTTGTCCATACCGTGCACGGCGCGTTGCTGGATGAATTCTGAAGGCCAAAAAAAGGGCAGGGGCCGGAAACGGTCTCTGCCTCTTTTTATTCGCATGTTTGATAGGCCGTCGCGGCGAATTGATACAATCATACAGACCCAACTGGGCGTAAGAGGCTCGAGAAAACAATATCGAATTTCCGTATCGATTCTAGCCATTTGCGACCCGGGCTGGCATTGATATTGAAAACACCCAAATGGGTGCATTGAGGGCAGTGGAACTCCAATTCCGCTGCCAATATATTTTGCAAATGTCTCAGTATTAAATTCTGGTCATTGGGGTGTTTGTGGAGCGCTGATGCCGTGCACCAGCGCACGCTTTTGTCCATGCTATCCACGTGGCATAACTCCACCTGAATTGATCAAGAATATTATCTGGAAGCATCATACCGGGATGAGAACATAAGGTGCACACCGTACGCAGCTCGCTGCCTTGGATATATTGTTCTATATCAACTGGTTAAGTCCCAAAATCACTCGATGTAACAGACAAATCCTCTAGGACTTGGTGGGTTTTTGACAAGTCTTAACCCAATCTTATCGTCGCAAGTTATTGATAATTATAGAAATATAACCGATTGACTTAGACTTGTTCACGATTTATTCTTATTGGGCTTTTCGAAGGGTGAACCAGGTACTTGACCATCAAGGAACCTGAGTATGACCAACCATATTTGCTTACAAACCTATCTCTCTTTTCAGCTTGCACAGTGGGTAAGATCGGAAGCTGATGGCCACGGCGAATGTGTCAGCGTCTTCATTCGCGATCTCGTAATGGCGGCATATATTGCGCAGGATGAAGGGAGCAGCGACACTCTAAAAGACCTCGACAAGGCCCGCGAGATTGTATTCTCGTCCGTCGCGCTTGATGCTATTTTAACCGCCCATCCAGATAGCACGCTACGGCAAAAACCCATGATGCTTATGGTCGTCGGTTACAAAGATTGGGACTTGCTCCTGCCTCTTTGAATGGAGGCCGTGATGAAGCGTAACATTGTAAACTTCACGCGTGGTAGCCAGCTATTGGGGCACTTTGGTTTCATGTTTGCTAGCGGTCTCAAAGCGCCGCTGATCATTGCGGCTGTTCTTTTGGTAGCCATATCTTACTGGATGGTGACATCGGGTCTTACCGACCATCAGCGTTACCTTGCCGGTATGAACCTTTATGCCTCGTTTTACGGGTTCATGGAGTTTGACCCTACCAAGCCGGTTAATCTTGATCTTGCGGGCGGCGCGAGCATGGAAATCGCAATTTCAAAGGTCTCAAATTTCCCGCCGGTCGTGCGGGCAATGGAAGCATTATGGACAGCACTGCGTACCGCATTGGCGATTTCCGCATTGCTGTTCCTGCCTGCCTTTATTCTGTTCTACTGGGTCGCAGAATATTTTGGCGGCCGGTCGAAAGAAAGCAAACATGAACGCGGCGCGCAGCTTGCAACGTTGCCCCAGCTGCAAGCGGAGATAACTCGTCACAATGCTAGCGAGCAGGCACGCGAAATGCGCGCCGAACTGGGTTGGCGTTGGCGACTAGCAGGGCAGAGTGCCCTTGATGCTGCGGGTTACTACACACCCTCTGCAATTACCGGCGTTCGTTATCCTTGGAGGCTTGAACAGAGCCATGCGATGCTGATCGGGACCACCGGAACCGGCAAGACTGTAGCGCTGCTGGAGATGATTGACGAGGCCCGCAGAAAGGGACAACGGGCTGTCATATTTGATTTAACCGGCGCCTTTATCGAACATTTTTATGATGCCACCCGCGATGTCATATTAAACCCGCTCGATGCCCGCTGTCCGCAATGGAGCGTGTTTAATGATTGCAGCACCATTGCTGAATTTCATAGCGCAGCTGAAGCGATCATTCCGCAGGATGGCGGGGGCGAAGATCAGTTCTGGGTTATCGGTGCGCGCTCGCTATTTGTGCAGTCTTGCATGCAACTCATGAAGGCCGGAACGCCGAGCAACGAGGCACTCGCGAATAAGCTCATCACGGCCGATCTTACCGATGTGCATAAGCTCTTAAAAGGCACTGTGGCGGAGCAACTCACCGCGCCCAAAGCCGCCCGCATGGCAACCTCAATCCGGGCGGTATTCAATGCCAATGCAGAGGCACTCATGCTATTGCCCAAACATGGTCCGCACTTTTCAATCCGCGACTGGATAAAAGATGATACCGCGCGCGGCGGGATCATATTTATATCTGCGCGCTATGTGGACATGAGTGTCTGTTCCAAGCTGCTGACGCTATGGATGGACACCGCGATGAATACCCTCATGTCGATGAGCCGAACATCCGATTTGCGCGTGTGGTTCATGATCGACGAACTGGGCGCATTGCACCGATTGCCAGCGCTGGAAAAAGGCCTTCAAACGGCCCGCAATTTTGGCGGTGCCATCGTTACCGGCATCCACGCATTTGCCAAACTCAAGGAGGTGTATGGCGAAAATATGGCGATGACATTGTCTTCGCTTGCGCGCACCAAATTGATCTTGGCAACTGCCGACCGGGAAACTGCAACATGGTGTTCTGACTTTATCGGTCATCGGCAAATTCGCGACATGGAAGAAGGCTATAGTTACGGCTACAACAATGCCCGTGATGCAGTCAGCCTAACCCCGAGAAGGCAGGTCGAGCCGCTTCTGCTGCCCGATCAATTTATGAACTTGCCGCGCCTCAATGGTTATATAAAGTTTCCTGATGGCTTCCCTGCTGCGCCGGTTAAACTGATTCCGCAAACCTGGCCCAGTGTCGCCGAAGGATTTATCGCGCGGGCATTAGATGATCCAGATCAAACGGGTCAATCCACTGCACCCAATAAAGAACTACTGCGGTCTTCCAAGCCTGACAGGGCAGATAAAAATAGCCACGGCGGGGAGGTAGAACCAGCAGCGGACGCCGATGATAATGAAGAAGGCGTCAAACAATCTGCGGCCGATCAGAAGGAGTTTACCTTCCGGGAGCCCGAAGAAATCACAGACGACCAGTTGCCTGATGAGCCTCGAGATAAAATACTCAAGGATGGCACAGCGGATCCCGCTACCGATGGCCTGGATAAATCTCCCCGCAAGGATGAGCAGGCGCCATCTCCGTCTCACAAAGATGACAAACTGCAGCGCCCCGATCTGCCTGATCCATCCGATCCAGCGAACAAAACCCGATCGCTCAGCGGTTCGCCGCGTGATGCTGGCCGGGACCTGCGTGAAGGTGCGGTGCGCGATGAGCCGGACCGCGATATCGGCGAATTTGATATGTGAAACCTGCGCGGTGGAGG
>NZ_PYIA01000027.1:0-41791 GCF_013265645.1 Sphingopyxis sp. BSNA05
TTTCCAGCATATAGCTCACGCCGGAAGGTGTCCGCGCATTATCCTCGAGCACATAGAACTCGCCCGGTCCGGTGCGGACGATATCGGTGCCGATGATATGGGTGTAAATCCCGCCGGGCGGATCGACGCCGATCATCTGCGGCAGGAAGGCGATATTATTGGCGATCAGCTCGACCGGGATCCGGCCTGCGCGCAAAATCTCCTGGCGGTGATAGATATCGTAGAGAAAGGCGTTGATCGCCTTGACCCGCTGCTCGATGCCGCGCGACAATTTGCGCCATTCGCCGGCCGACAATATCCGCGGGATGACGTCAAAGGGTATCAGCCGCTCGTCGCCCTCGTCCTCGCCATAGACGTTGAAGGTGATACCGGTCCGGCGGAAAAAGGCCTCGGCGTCCTCGGATTTGCGATGAAGACGCTTGGTATCTTCACCGTCCAGCCAATTTTTATAGGCAATATAGGGCTCGCGAGCGTTTCCGTCGCTACCCAGCATTTCATCGAACAAGCCATTTCCCCCAAGGCGAAGTGTGTAAACCTGTCCTCCCGCCGTCAGGCTACTGCAACAAGATGCTGATAGCAAAGGAAATAGCGGACTTCCCTGGATGAACGGCGCGAACGGAATATCTTGCTCCGCTCCTCTCTTGACGGACGTTACGGAATCCGTTCGCCATTGCGGTCCAGCCGATAGCCACGGATTTTCGGTCCCGGCTGCCTTTCGCAGCGCCACAGGATGCGAAGGAAAACAGCCTCCGTCCTCTCCACAATACTTTACTTCCCGGTGATATCGTCTAATCGCTGCTGCCAATAGTTTTGGAGATTATCATGCGTGCCGACGCGCAAGCCTTTGTCGACCGGATCGACGCCGCTCTTACCCTGATCAAGACCGCCCTCAACTGGGATGTTGCCTTGCGCCGTCTTGACGAGCTCAACGCCCGGGTAGAGGATCCGACCCTGTGGGACGACCAGAGCGCTGCCCAAGCGGTGATGACCGAACGCCGCCGCCTCGATGAATCGATCAGCGCGGCGCAGGAAATCCAGCAGGAACGCAACGACGCGCTCGAATTTATCGAGATGGCCGAGGAAGAAGGCGACAATGATCTAGCCGATGAAGGCGTCGCTACGCTCGACAAGCTGGCAACACGCGCCGACCGTGACAAGGTCAAGGCACTGCTGTCTGGCGAAGCGGATGGCTTCGACACCTATATCGAAATCCACGCCGCGCCGGCGGCACGGAAAGCCAGGACTGGGCTGAAATGCTGCTGCGCATGTACCAGCGCTGGGCCGAGGCCCGCGGCTACAAGGTCACCATGGTCGATTATCAGGCCGGCGACCAGGCAGGGATCAAATCGGCAACGATCGAGGTCAAGGGCGAGAATGCCTATGGCTATGCCAAGACCGAGAGCGGTGTGCACCGGCTGGTCCGCATCTCGCCCTATGACAGCGCCGCCAAGCGCCACACCAGCTTTTCCAGCGTCTGGGTCTATCCGGTGATCGACGACAGTTTCGAGGTCGAGATCAACGAGAGCGACCTCAAGATCGATACCTATCGCGCCTCCGGCTCCGGCGGCCAGCACGTCAACACCACCGACAGCGCCGTGCGTATCACCCACCAGCCGACCGGGATCGTCGTCGCCAGCCAGAATGACCGGAGCCAGCACAAGAACCGCGCCACCGCGATGGGCATGTTGAAAGCACGCCTGTTCGAGGCCGAACTGCAACGCCGCGAAGCCGAAGCCTCGGGCGAATATGAAGCCAAGACCGAAATCGGCTGGGGCCACCAGATCCGCTCCTATGTCCTGCAACCCTATCAGATGGTCAAGGACCTGCGCACCGGCCACACCAGCAGCGCCCCCGGTGATGTGCTCGACGGCGCCCTCGACGATTTCATCGCCGCGACGCTCGCACAGAAGGTGACGGGCGAAGCGGTCGATGTCGAGGATGTGGATTAAGGAGCTTTTGCCCCTGCGCAGGCAGGGGCCCATCTTCAGAAATACAGCCAGAAAACACTGGTTATAGATTAAGCTGCGCGGCAGATTAAACGCTGCCTCCCCTCCATTCCTTAACCTGGAAAAGACACGAGATGGCCCCCAGCCTGCGCAGGGGAACAAGACCATGCCCCCAACCCCGTTCGTCCTGAGCCCGTCGAAGGACCGCGTCCGTCCGAGAACCATGCTTCGACAGGCTCAGCATGAACGGCTAAAAGACGTTGGCGGACATGACCGCGCCAGCCTGAACGCGATCATCCTTCCATATCCTCCACCGGCAACGACACGAACTGCGCCGGAATACCAAGTTATGCCCCCACTCCCGTTCGTCCTGAGCCTGTCGAAGGACCGCGTCCAACCGAGAGCCTTGCTTCGACAAGCTCAGCACGAACGGAACGGTTCCACCTTATTTTTCAAGCCGCAAACCACCACCCGCGCACCCCCGCCACGGCTACACCACGCCCGCAAGCCGCTCCTAAATCCAACCCGAATGGAACCAATGGCCCGCCCAAAACGTAGGACAGGCAGACTCTACGCGATATCGACCCGCAGCTGACCATCATCACAGATACGAGACCTTGTCTCTGGCCAGTTCGCGCATGTCACGTCGCCACTCTTGGGAAGGACGCCGTCATATGGAAAGCACCGAACTTGTCGTAAACGGGAAAACGCACATGCTGGAGGCCGACAGCCGCGTCACCTTGCTAGATGCGCTGCGCAACCATCTCGGGCTAACCGGAACCAAGAAGGGCTGCGACCATGGTCAATGCGGGGCCTGCACGGTGATTGTCGAGGGCCGGCGGGTCAATTCCTGCCTGACCCTCGCATGCATGCATGACGGTGACGAGATTACGACAATCGAGGGTATCGGACAGCCGGACAATCTCTCGGCTCTGCAATCGGCCTTTGTTGCACATGACGGTTTCCAGTGCGGCTATTGCACGCCGGGCCAGATCTGCTCCGCCACGGCGATGATCGAGGAAGCCAAGGCCGGATGGCCGAGCTTTGTTTCCGACGATCTCGACGGTCCCGCAGAATTGAGCGACGAAGAGATATCGGAACGGATGAGTGGCAATCTCTGCCGCTGCGCCGCTATCCCAATATCGTCAATGCGATCCGTCAGGCCGCCGGAGAACAGTCATGAAGCCCTTTGAATATGCGAAAGCCACCGCGCGCGCCGATGCAACCGCCCAAGCAGCGAATAATGCGACCTTCATCGCCGGCGGGACCAATTTGCTCGACCTGATGAAGCTCGAGGTGATGGCGCCCGACAAGCTTGTCGATATCAACCGGCTCGATCTCTCCGAGATCAGCGAGACCGATGATGGCGGATTGCGGATCAGTGCCTTGGTGACCAACAGCGATTGCGCCGCCGACAAGCGCATCCGTGACAATTACCCTGTCCTGTCGCGCGCCATTCTTGCCGGCGCGAGCGGGCAATTGCGCAACAAGGCGACCACCGGCGGCAATCTGTGCCAGCGTACCCGCTGCTACTATTTCTACGATACCGCGATGCCATGCAACAAACGCGAGCCGGGTTCCGGCTGTCAGGCGATGGAAGGTTTCAACCGCATCCACGCCATTTTGGGCGCGAGCGACGCCTGCATCGCCACCTATCCCGGCGACATGGCCGTGGCGATGACGGCGCTGGATGCCCTGGTCGAAATCGAGGACAAATCCGGCGATATCCGACACGTTCCGGTGCGGGAATTTCACCTGCTGCCCGGAGACAATCCGGAGAAGGACAATATCCTCGAGCCCGGCGATCTGATCACCGCGGTGATCCTGCCACCTCCGGTCGAGGGCAAACAGATTTACCAGAAAGTCCGCGATCGCGCCTCTTATGCTTTCGCGCTCTGCTCGGTGGCTGCCATCGTAAAAATGGATGGCGACACAATAGCCAGCACCGCGCTGGCCTTTGGCGGACTGGCCCACAAGCCATGGCGTGACGAAGCGGTGGAAAAATTGCTGGTCGGCCAGCAGCCGTCCGCCGAACTGTTCGGCAAGGCCGCCGACCAATTGCTCGCCGAAGCGCAGGGCTATGGCAGCAATGATTTCAAGATACCGCTGACCAGACGCGTTCTGATTTCCGTTCTGAAAGAAGCGACACAGACAGGAGCCGCATCATGAACGCGCATCGGAAAATGGACAAACCGGACTCTCGCAACCGTCTGGATGATATGCGTCAGGAACTGGTCGGGACAGCGATGGACCGCCCCGATGGCCCGCTCAAGGTCTCCGGCCAGGCAACCTATGCGCACGAATGGGACGTCCCGGACATGGTCCACGGCGTGCTGGCGCGCGCGACAATCTCCAAGGGACGCGTCACCGATGTCGCCAGCGACGAGATTCTGGCGGACGATGCGATACACGCCGTGATCACCGACGATCGCCTGCTGCGCCGACCGGCGCAAGGCGGTGCCAATGAGGCGCCACCGCAGGGGTCGAAGCAGGTCGACTATTTCGGCCAGCCGATTGCCCTTGTCGTCGCCGACACATTCGAACAGGCGCGCCATGCCGCGAACAATCTGAAAATCGGCTATGAAACAGAAGGCAATGCGGCCTTTGACCCCGAGGCAGCCGGCACCGAAACAGACAAGCCCGAGGACGACCAGCTGGATCAGGGCGACCTTGATCAGGCGATGCGCGACGCCGCTTTCACCGTCGATCAGGTCTATCGTACACCCGGCCACAACAGCGCCGCGATGGAGCCGCATTGCGCGATCGCCAGCTGGGACGGCGACAAGCTGACCCTGCGCGGCAGCTACCAGATGCTGAATTTCAACATCAACGAACTGGCCGACGCGCTGCATATCAGCGCGGATAATATCCGCATGCTTTCCCCTTTGTTGGCGGCGGCTTTGGCTCGAAACTGGGTCTTTCACCGGAAGCCGTCGCGGCGGCTATTGCGGCGAAGGAAATCGGTCGGCCTGTCTGCGTAACCCTGTCGCGCCAGCAGGTTTTCGAAGCACCATGCGCCGCTCCGAAACCCGGCAGCATGTGCGGCTGTCCTGCGGCGAGGACGGTGTTCTGACCGGCCTCGGGCACGAATGCCTGGTATCCAATCTGCCGGGCGAGGAATTTTACGAACCGGTCACCCAGGCGACCCATTTCCTGTACGGCGGACAGAATCGCAAGCTCGGTATCGAAGTCGCGCGGCTCAACCGCACCTGCGGCGGCTCGGTCCGCGCGCCGGGCGAAGCGGTCGGCATGCAGGTGCTGGAAAATGCCATGGACGAACTGGCGGAAGCCGCCGGTATCGATCCGGTCGAGCTCAGAAAGCGCAATATTCCCGAACAGCATCCGGAGAAGGATATCCCCTATTCGTCGCGCCGGTTCACCGAAGCGCTCGACGAGGGCGCGAAACGGTTCGGATGGGACAAGCGTAACACAAAACCCGGAACCCTGCGTGAAGGCGACTGGCTGATTGGACACGGGATGGCGGGCGCAGCCGGATCAATGTCCTGTCCGAAGCCAAGGCCAAGGTTACATTGCTGGCAGACGGAAGCGCCGTGGTCGAAACCGACATGACCGACATCGGCACCGGAACCTACGCGATACTGACGCAGATTGCCTGCGACATGCTGGGTCTGCCGGCGGACAAGGTTGAAACGAAGCTTGGCGACACCGATTTTCCGGCGGGACCGGGTTCGGGTGGGTCCTGGGGGGCTTCCTCTTCCGGCTCGGCGGTCTTTCTGGCCTGCGAGGAAATCCGCCGCAAACTCGCCGACAAATTGGGCAGCGACGAAGGTGATCTCGATCTTGCAGACGGCAAGGCGGGAACGGGAGAGTCGGCGCGATCGCTGGCCGACATATTGGACGGAGAAGAGATTTCCGCAATTGGCCATATCGAACCCGGCAAGACGCTGGAGGACTGGCAACAAGCGACCTACGGTTCCTATTTTGCTGAAGTTGCGGTCAATGCGGTCACCGGGGAAACACGGGTAAAGCGGATGCTCGGCGTATTTGGGGCGGGGCGAATTTTGAACGAGAAGACCGCGACATCGCAATGCTATGGCGGCATGATCTGGGGCATCGGCAGCGCGTTGACCGAAGAGCTGGCCTTCGACAAGCGCGACGGCCATATCGTCAACCATGATCTCGCCGAATATCATATCCCGGTCAATCTGGACGTGCCGCAGATCGAGGTTGTGCTCCTCAAGGAGCGTGACGAATACGCCAGCCCGATCCAGGCCAAGGGAATCGGCGAACTGGGCATCTGCGGTGCTGCCGCCGCGGTCACCAATGCGATCTATAATGCGACCGGGATCCGGGTGCGGGACTATCCTGCTACGCTCGACAAGTTGCTGGCGGGATTGCCGGACGAAGAGGAATAATTTGGGAGAGCGGTTTGAACCTACCGGCGATAGCTGGCACGACGCGAAAACCGCTTTCCTACATGGTTGCGGATCATTATCCTGCTGCCCATAATGGAGGCAGAAATGACCCGCGGACCTTTTGAAAGACAATCGCCAACCGATCGCGCAGCCGCGCCGACTAAGTATATAATTTCTCAATATATTATTCTATATCAATACCTTATATAATTTTATTCACACAATATCTGTTTCAGCCTTAGGGGGTGTGACCCGTGTGACCCTGGTGCTTCTCGACCGGGCGCTACGCTTTATATTACCGGTCAATTTTTCAACCGACCATAAGCGCCAGCGCTTGAGACAATGCCATACCGCTGGAGGGGTGCAAACAGGGATTGAACCGGACGGTGCGCTCCCCTAGTCTTCCGGTAATGATGAATATCACCGCCCGGACCGCGCTGCCGCCTGCCCGCCTGATGGCCGGCCTGTCTGCCCTGCTGCTGCTGACCACGCCGCTCGGCGCTTGCAAACGGCTGCCCGACGAGGATGAGATGCGCGCAGAGACCGCGCGCGCCTATCCGCCGGCGTCGCGACCGGTGTCGGAACTGGCCGGCAACCAATGGTCGACCGAAACCGCCCGCGACAAGCGCGGCGAGGCCGAGGAGATCATGAAGGCCGCGGGGCTGGAGCCGGGCATGACGGTCGCCGATATCGGGGCCGGCGAAGGCTATTATACCGTGCGGCTGGCCGAGAAAGTGGGTGCGGCGGGCCGGGTACTGGCGCAGGACATCGACGAAGAAGCGATCGACCGGTTGGCCGAGCGCGTCAACCGGGAAAGCCTGGACAATGTCTCGATCAAGCTCGGCGCGCCGGACGATCCGCGGCTGCCGGAGAATAGTTTCGACCGGATATTCCTGGTCCACATGTATCACGAGGTCCGCGAACCCTATGCCTTCCTCTCGCGCCTGCGTCCGGCCCTGCTCGACAAGGCGGGAGATGATGGTGCCGGCGAGGTGATCGTGGTCGATGTCAACCGCGATGTGACGCAGCACGGCATACCGCCGAAGCAGCTGTTCTGTGAATTCGAGGCCGTCGGCTACGAACTGGTCGGCTTCATGGAGCGCCCCGAGCTCGGCGGCTATTTCGCGCGTTTCCGGGCCAAGGGCCTGCCATAAAGCCCGGCGACATCACGCCCTGCCCCTATCAGCGGGACAGCGGTTGATCTCAGCCGGTATTCAGTTGCGTGACCAGTTGGCTCCGCCGCCGCCGCGCCTTCCGCGCCAGCCGCCGCCAATGCCGCCGGTCCCGCCTCGACAGATCCCTGTCGCTCGCCCGTTCGGCCAGAATATCAATAGCCTGCTCGCCATATTTGGCGAAATAGGACTTTACCTCCCGTGCATCTTTCGCCCGACGATAACTTGTTTCAAAAAATCGAACATGGAGTGATTCCCGCAAATCAGATGCGACCCTGATGCGTGTCTCGCAGGTGCAACATATGAGATGTTACAATTGGTTTCAACACTATTTACCATAGTTGCACTGGGAAATAATGTGAAACAAATCGAGCGTTCGATTCCCGTCCGGGTTGTGACCTAACCCTCGTCGCCCATCTTCAGCGCCGCGATAAAGGCTTCCTGCGGGATGCTGACATTGCCATATTCGCGCATCTTCGCCTTGCCCTTCTTCTGCTTGTCGAGCAGCTTCTTCTTCCGGCTGATATCGCCGCCATAGCATTTGGCGGTCACATCCTTGCGCATCGCCGAGATGGTCTCGCGGGCGATCACCTTGCCGCCGATTGCCGCCTGCACCGGGATCTTGAACAGATGCCGCGGGATCAGGTCTTTCAGCCGCTCGCACATATGCCGGCCGCGCGCTTCGGCGGCGTCGCGGTGGACGATCATGCTCAGCGCGTCGACCGGATCGCCATTGACCATGATGTTCATCTTGACCAGCTGGCCGGTGCGCAGGCCGATCTGGTGATAGTCGAAGCTGGCATAGCCGCGCGAAATGCTCTTCAGCCGGTCGTAGAAATCGAACACCACCTCGTTGAGCGGCAGTTCGTAGACCACTTGCGCCCGGTCGCCGACATAGGTCAGATTCTTCTGCACCCCGCGCCGGTCCTGGCAAAGCTTCAATATACCGCCGAGATATTCGTCGGGGCAATAGATGGTCGCCTCGATCCACGGTTCCTCGATCTCGCGGATTTTCACCACATCCGGCATGTCCGCCGGATTGTGCAGGAACATCTCGCTGCCGTCGTTCATCTCGATCCGGTAGACCACCGACGGCGCGGTGGTGATCAGGTCGAGATCATATTCGCGGGTCAGCCGTTCCTGGACGATCTCCAGATGCAGCAGCCCCAGAAAACCGCAGCGGAATCCCTGTCCCAATGCCGCGCTGGTCTCCATCTCGAAAGTGAAGCTCGCGTCGTTGAGCCGCAGCTTGCCAATGCTCTCGCGCAATTTCTCGAAGTCTGCCGCGTCGACCGGGAACAATCCGCAGAAGACCACCGACTGCACTTCCTTGAAGCCCGGCAGCGGCTCGGTCGCGGGATTTTTCACCGTCGTGATCGTGTCACCGACCGCGGTCTGGCTGACTTCCTTGATCTGCGCCGTGATAAAGCCGATCTCGCCCGCCGCCAGTTCCGGCAGCTGCTCGATCTTCGGCCGCATGCAGCCGACGCGGTCGACCAGATGCTCGGTGCCCTGGGCCATGAACTTGATCTTCAGCCCCTTGGTGATCACCCCGTCGATCACCCGCACCAATATAACCACGCCGAGATAGGGATCATACCAGCTGTCGACCAGCATGGCCTTCAGCGGCTTGTCGCGGTCGCCGCCCGGTGGCGGGATCTTGGCGACGATCTGCTCCAAAATATCCTCGATGCCGATGCCCGACTTGGCGCTCGCCATCACCGCGTCAGAGGCGTCGAGTCCGATGATTTCCTCGATCTCGTTGCGCACCCGTTCCGGCTCGGCCGCCGGCAGATCGATCTTGTTGAGCACCGGAATAATCTCGTGATCATGCTCGATCGACTGGTAAACATTGGCCAAAGTCTGCGCTTCCACGCCCTGCGCCGCGTCGACCACCAGCAATGCCCCTTCGCAGGCCGCCAGGCTCCGCGAGACCTCATAGGCAAAGTCGACATGGCCCGGCGTGTCCATCAGGCTGAGCTCATAGGTCTCACCGTCCTTCGCCGTATAGTTCAGCCGCACCGTCTGCGCCTTGATCGTGATCCCGCGCTCGCGCTCGATATCCATATTGTCGAGCACCTGCTCGCTCATCTCGCGCTCGGTCAGCCCGCCCGTATGCTGGATCAGCCGGTCAGCGAGAGTCGATTTGCCATGATCGATATGGGCGATGATGGAAAATTGCGGATATGGGCCTGAGAATAAGATGGTTCGGTCATGGCCAGCCGTTAGCAGGGGCGCAAGCCCTTGTCAGCAGGAAACGTCCGCCCCGCGCCCGACATTTTCGCGGCGATTCCATCCCGTGCCGCCAATCGAACTTTACAAACTTTACACTGTTATGAATTTGAAACTTCCGGGGTTTTTCGGGCGGGATTTCGGCAGCAGCGCCGGCCCGCAATAGCCGTTTGTTCAGTTTCGGAGCAGAGAGGCTGAATGAGGAGAGAATGGGAAAGCAACGGGCAGCAGCGAGCCTTTCCGCTCCGCTTTTACAGATGGGGGCGGAGGAGGATTTGATTGTCAAAGAGCCGTCCAAGGATATGGCATAACGAGGCATGTGTAGGAAAGAGCGTTGAAGCCCCCATTTTCCTCCCTGCCGCATAGCGGTGGGGAGGTGGCAGCCGGAACGGCTGACGGAGGGGCACGTCCGGCAACAACAACACTCCGAGAATTACCCCGAACCTCAAGACCAGCGTCAAGCCCAACCGCCCCCTCCACCATCCTGCGGACGGTCCCCTCCCCACCGCTGCGCGGCAGGGAGGAAAGGACATTAAGAATGCGTAGTGAAAGAAATTTTGGGATTGAAGAGCTTGGTTCCCAAGCTATCTCCTCTCGCCGCAACCGTTCGCCAGTTAGTTGATATTTGAGGACAAGTGCGAAAGTTTGTCGATGACGTGTCCCAAATGTTCCGCTAGCAGCAGTTCATGAGCGCTGAACAAATACTTGAAGCATTTCTAAACTATGCCCGTGAGATCAGACATGCCCATGCGGCCAACCCCGATGTATCCGAACCGGCACTTGCACCTCGATTCCAGATTTTGGTAGAAACTCTTCTACCTCTTCTTCCAACAGCACCTGCACTAACCATTAGTCCCGAATTTAACAATCCAGGCGTCGGTCGCCCGGATATCGCGCTGATACGGCCCGGTCAGCCACCGCGAGCCTTCATTGAATTGAAGGCCTCCAGCAAGCATGCCAATCCGGAGCGTTGGACGACCGCCCACGACAGGAAACAATATGCCCGTTTCCAGGAACTGGCCCATTGGGCGACTTGCAATTTCGTCGATTTCTGCCTGTTTGAGCGGGATGAACAAGTGGGTCAGGCATCTATCGTACCCGAACAAGCTCTTAGGGCGGCAACATCCGATCATCGTGCTGCCGAGTTAATCGGAGAACATGATACAACCCGGTTCCTACAATTGCTCCAGCAGTTAGCCAACGCAGAACCACCAACCGCCCGAAATGCTAAAACCTGGCACATCTTATGGCGCATTCAGCCAGACTTGTTCGATCGATCGTTGCCGACCGTTTGGCCGATCTGGCGGATGCAGGCATTGAAGACGGGCCGCTCTTGCAAGTGCGCCAGACATTTAGGGACGCGCTTTATGCGCGACCTGAGGCGGGTGGTTACGCCAGCCGTGACTTCGATCAGTTATTTTCCGCAGCCTTTGCGCAAACATTAGCATTCGGCCTTTTGTTGGTTCGGGAAGATTCCGATGGTCCAGTTGACCGCAACGCGTGGGAGGATATGCCCGAAGAGCATCCTTTAATGCGGACAACGCTGCGCGTCCTCAGTCAACCGGAAGTCCGAGACGACATTGGCGTCGGATTCACCGTGATGCTCGATACGGTCAACAGTTTTGCTCCAGACATCTTGGCGCTCCGGGAAGATGGGTCGGACCCGATCCTATATTTCTACGAAGATTTTCTTGAAATTTTCGATCCTGCCGCACGTGAAAAATATGGCGTATACTATACGCCAATCGAGGTTGTTCGCTATATGGTTGGCGCACTGGATCGGGCTTGCGTGAAAATCTCGGAACCAATGGCTTGGCCGATCAGAACGTCACCATATTAGATCCCGCCACCGGCACGGGTACTTTCCTGCTCGGTATCGCTGAACGAGTCCGCGAGCAAGTCGAAGCCACTGGTGGCGCGGGTCTCGCCTCGCTCGCTCTACACGATCTTGCCCGGCGCATGTTTGGCTTTGAGCTATTGGTCGGTCCTTATGCCGTGGCACATTTCCGGTTGCACCGGGCGCTTTCGCATAGGCAAGATGAAGCCGAAAATACACCGCCAGAACTGCCCCGGCTAGGAATATATCTGGCAGATACATTGGCGCGGCCCAATGCCGAGGGCGCTCTTGGATCGATTGGTTGGATGGCCGATGGTCTGCGCGATGAAAGACGGGAAGCCAATCGCATCAAGAATGAACAGCCGATTTTAGCAATTATCGGGAATCCACCTTATCGGCGGCTGGAAGAAGGTGAACGTGAAACCCTGATTGGGCGTTGGATGGATGATATTTGGGACGACCTAAAGCAGCCTGTTAAAGATGCTGGAAAAGGAGGTGAACTCAAGTCGTTTCATGAATTTTCAATCGCCTTTTGGCGTTGGTCCATTTGGAAAATCTTCGAAGCGGACAATGCGCCGAATCGCGGCGTCGTTTCTTTCATCTCTAATCGTAAATACCTTACCGGTTGGACATTCGCTGGTTTGCGTAAAACGCTGCGAGAGCGATTTGATCGCATTGAAATCATTGATTTGCGAGGGGATGTCAGAGCTGGCGCGCGGGCCGGTGCCGAGGGAGATCAAGGCGTTTTCAACATTCAGGTGGGTACATGCATTACATTGGCAATCGCCGATGGGAGCAAAGAGGACGGTGCATTAGCCGAAATATTCTACCGTGATAGCTGGAGTGATATGCTGCTGAGGCGCACTTCCAAATTGAACTGGCTGCAAGAAGCGTCTGCGGAAGGTTCTGTAACCGATTTTGTAGGAGTAAACCGTGGATTATTGGACGATATGCGACCCGAACCGTTTCAAAATGGTGAATGGTTATCTCTTACTGAAATTTTCACATTCTATAAGTCTGGCGTAAAAACCGGCGATGACGACAATTTGGTAAAAACGATCCAGACTAATCTAGAACAATCGATCACGCCGCTCATCGCGCATCGTGACGATACAACATATGATGTAGAACTGGAAAGGCACTACGCATATCGACCACTCGATCATCGTTGGTTTTCAATGATCCAAAGATGCTAAACCGAAGAGGCCCTGAAACCCAAGCGGTATGGGGCGATGAAAACATAGGATTTTACGCGATGCCTTCCGGTACTCGAGCAGGTCCGGCTCTATGGTGTCATGGTTTGCTACCGGATTATCATGCATTCCGGGGCAGCTATGGTGGCTATGCTTTCCCTCTCTATGACCGTCGACCGGAAGAAAATGATATCAATCTCTCACCGCATTTACTCGAAGGTCTACATGCTGCCTATGGCGGCGACATGCCTGCAGAAGATATATTTGATGCGATTCTCGCTCTGCTGTCCGCAAACTCTTACACCATGCGTTTCGCCGAAGACTTGGAAGATGTCTTTCCGCATGTTCCGTTCCCTGCGGACCGGGAGGTTTTCAATCAGGCTGTTGCAATTGGAGCATCAATTCGTGCCGTCGAGACTTTCGCTCGGGCTCCCGATCGCAACTATGTAGCTACACGTTTGGAAACTCCGCCGACAGGAGTGCTGGGAGATACAGTTTTGCGTGATGGCGAGATAATTCTCTGTGCAGATGGTTCAGGCCGATTGACCGGCGTCACAGAAGCCGTCTGGAGTTTTGCCGTCAGCGGGTACCGAATATTGCCGCGCTGGCTAGATGCACGCGAGGGGCAGCCGGTTGATCTGGAACTGGTGGAACAAATCCGGGACATTGCCGCTCGGATTGCCGAACTTATTGACCTGTTCGACCAAGCCGATAATGTGTTGGAATCAACATTAGTAGATTGCCTGACGCGCGAAGCGCTCGGCTTTGGTGAAGAGGAAGCAGATGATGACGGACAAGACTGACCTGTTCGGCAACTCACAGCCGCAAGGCAGCCTCTTTGGTGACAGCGAAGATCGCATGAAACCTCCCGAGCGATCCTATCAACCCGAGCCGGAAAAATTCGCAAACGTCTGAACCGCTTGCTTAAAAAGGCGCGGGAAGCAGACCGCATGCCTTGGAACGAACGCGACGCGCGCATGTGGCAGACGGTATTTCCCAATATGGCCAACTGGCTTCCCGAGGAAGAAGCAGAGCAACTACGCTTTGAATTTCGACGTGAGATGGAGCGACTTTTGGAGGCTGCCTGATGGCCATCCATTCCCCCAGAAAATCCACCCCATGCGCACCCGCCTCGCTATTTGCCGCAAGAAAAAGCGCTTTGCCAGCGAGGCGGAGGCTATCGCGGCGGCCCTATCCGCGACCATCGATCTGCGCCCCTATGCTTGTGACCGCTGCTTCCAATATCATCTGACCAGGCGGACCAGGGGCAAGCGCCGCTTGCCTGCTGCCGTTTGAGGGCGCCCGCCTCGCGCCCGTTCACCGTCGCTCCGCGCCACCGCTAGCCTATCGCCCTGCCCCGGCACCCCACAGCCGCGCTCTGTCACAAACGTGAAATAAATATGCCATGAAAGGGCAACGCTCCGGTCATAGATCGCTCACCATCATGCAACGAAAATGCAATGGACAGGCGATTATGAAAAACCATATGCTCAAGACAATAGGCCTGCTGGCCGGGACCGCGGCGATCGGACTTTATCCCGCATCGGCCATGGCGGAGACGATTTCGGCGGAGCAGGCTGCGGCCCTGCTCAGCAAGCTGAACCAGCTCGAGCGCGAAGTCGCCGATCTGAAGGCGCAGCTCGGCAATGTGCAGCAGACGCAGCAGGCCTCGACCAGCGCGATCGCTGCGACCGAGGCCAAGCTGGCCGCGACCGAGGAAAAGCTGGAGCAGCAGAAGCCGGTCAAGGTCGCCTTCAAGGGCGCGCCGGAAATCAAGGGCGAAGACGGCTGGAGCTTCAAGCCGCGCGGCCGGATGCTCTATGACTTTGGTACCGTCAATGCGCCGGACTCAATCAACGACGCCGGCCTTGGCTTTGCCAATGAAGCGCGGCGCATCCGGCTCGGCGCGTCGGGATCGATCCCGGGCGGCTTCGGCTACAAGCTGGAGGCCGATTTTGCCGGCAACGAAATCGATCTGACCGACGCCTTCTTCACCTATGAAGACGGCGGCCTGACGGTGACGGCGGGCCAGCACAATACGTTCCAGGGATTGGAAGAGCTGTCGAGCAGCAACGACACCAGCTTCATCGAGCGCGCCGGCTATACCGATGCCTTCGGCTTCGAACGGCGGGTCGGCCTGTCCGCGCAATATGGCGTCTCGGACCTGCTGTTCCAGGCCGGGGTGTTTACCGCCAATATCGATGATCTCAACAATGACGAGAACAATAGCATCGGCATTGACGTGCGCGCCGTGGCGATGCCGAAATTCGGCGACACGCAGACCCATTTCGGAGCGTCCTACCATTATCGCGATCTGGGTGACACGGTCGGTTCGCGCCGCTATCGCCAGCGCCCGGCGGTCCATTTTACCGACACGCGCTTCATCGACACCGGCAATATCGCCGACGCGGAATCGGAGACCAGCTACGGGCTGGAGGCTGCGGTCATTTCCGGACGGTTCCACGCCGCGGCAGAGGGCCACTGGCTCAACCTGAACCGCAGCGGCGCGCTCGCCGATCCGACCTTCTTCGGCGGTTCGGTCGAGGCGGGCCTGTTCCTTACCGACGACACGCGCGGCTACAAGGAAGGCGTGTTCAAGGGCGTGAAAGTGTCCAATCCCGTCGGCCAGGGCGGTCTCGGCGCGTGGCAGGTCAATGTCCGCTATGACCGGCTCGACCTGGTCGATGCCGGCTTTGTCGGGGGCACGCAGGATGCCTATCAGGCGTCGCTTATCTGGACCCCGGTCGACTATGTCCGCTTCCTGCTGAGCTATTCGAAACTGGATTATGGCAACGCGGCGATCCTCGCGGCGGGCGATGGCGACTATAATGTCGATGCCGTTGCCGGACGGTTCCAGATCAGCTTCTGATCCGTATGATCTGCGCCGGGCGGCGGCTGTTAACCTAGGTTGATGGCTGCTGCTCGTCCCAGATGGTGCCGACATCGTCACCCTTGTTGCGATCCGGCATCTGCCGTCCGGTTTCGGCAAAATAGGTCAGCTCCGCGATATTGGTCGCATGATCGCCAATCCGCTCGAGATTTTTCGCGATGAACAGCAGATGCGCGGATTCGCTGATATAGGCGGGATTTTCGACCATATAGGTAATGATTGCGCGGAAGATACTGGTGTAGAAATGGTCCAGCGTCTGGTCCCTCGCCCAGACCGACACCGCCAGATCCGCGTCGCCGTCGGCATAGGCCTTGAACGAATCCCGGACCAGTTCGGCCGCGATATTGGCCATCGAGGGCAGCAGCGAGGCGGGCTCAACCTTGCGGCTGGACTCGGCCACGAGCGGTACCCGCTTGGCGATATTCTTGGCATAGTCGCCGATCCGCTCGGCGATGCTCGAAATCTTGAAGGTCGCGATCAGATGCCGCAGATCGTCCGCCATCGGCGCGCGCAAGGCGATCGTCTGGATCGACAAGGCATCGATCCGCCGCTCCAGTTCGTCAATCTCGCGATCATCCGAGACCACCGCTTTCGCCAGCGCCAGATCATTGTGCGACAGCGCCTCGATCGACCGGACAATCGCCGCCGTGCTCTTGTCGCCCATCTCCAGCACCATCGCCCGAAGATCGTGAATTTCCGCGTCAAAGGCGGTCACGGTATGCTGGGAGGTGCTGAGATTCATCGGGTTTCCTTGTGGCGGCTTCGCCCATTGTAACAAAAATGTCATATAAAAGACAATTGATTTGCATTTGCAGGCCGTCGCGCGGCGAGGATCGGCGCGCCATTGCCCTCCCGGGTCGGGCCGTCCCACCCCTTTCGCGGACAATAAAAAGGGGGCCGTTGTTGCCAACAGCCCCCGGATCAGGACCGATATTGTCTAGTTCGGGGCATGATCCATTTTGAGATCAGGCGATAAGGGGCGCCTATTTCAAAACATCCTTGGTCAGCAGCGGCAGATTTTTCACTGTGTCCTGCATCGCGGCCCGGGTTGCATCCGGCGAAGCGATCAGGCCCGCCTTGACCAGATAGCCGTCACGGGTGCCCGCGTTGACAAATTCCGTGATATATTCCTGGATGCCGGGGATCACGCCGACATGCTGTTTCTTCACATAGATGTACAGCGGCCGCGCACCGGGATATTCGCCCGACGCAATCGCGTCATAGGCAGGCTTGACCCCGGAAATGACGATCCCGCGCACCGTGTCGAGATTTTCCTCGAGAAAGCTGTAGCCGAAGATGCCGACCGCATTGGGGTTGGATTTCAGCTTCTGGACGATCAGATTGTCATTCTCGCCGGTGTCGAGATAGGGACCGTCGGTGCGGATCTCGTGGCAGATCGCCTCATATTCGTCCTTGTTGCTGTCCTTGAGCGCCTTGGTCGCGGGATCGGTTTTGCAGCCGACTTCCATGATCAGTTCGGTCAGCGCGTCGCGCGTACCGGAAGTCGACGGCGGGCCGTATACACTGATCGGCATGGAGGGCAGCGCGGGATCGATATCCGACCAGTTCTTGGTGGTGTTTTCCTTGCCGAACGGCTTGGCCGCAATAGCCTTGTAAATCTGCTCCGGGGTCAGGGCAAAGCTCGGACCGTCATTCGATTGCGCTACCGCGATACCGTCGATGCCGATATTGATTTCGACAATATCCGTCACACCGTTTTTCTGGCAAAGTTCAAACTCGGACGCTTCATCCGGCGCGAAGCATTTTCGATATCGGGTGTGTCCGCGCCGACACCGGAGCAAAACAGGCTCATGCCCGCGCCGGTTCCGGTCGATTCCAGTACCGGCGCCTTGAAGCTGCCAGCGGTGACAAAATTTTCCGACACGGCCTTGGCGAACGGAAAGACGGTCGAGGATCCGACGATGCGGATCTGGTCCCGGCTTCCGCCGCCGCCACTGCTGCCGGCCTGGTTTTCACAGCCGGCCAGCGCCAGTGCGGACATCGCGATTAGTGCAAATTTCGTTTTCATCAAAAATTCCCTCGTTCAAGGTTGATTGCACACGGAAAATGCCCGTGCGACCTCTCGAACAAGGCGTCTACTGCCGCTCAATGACTTTTGAATTACAGAATTATTTCATTAATATTGCACGCGGCCCGGCCGCGACCAATATTCTATCGGGGGAGCCGCTTCATCGCTTCCAGGGGCGGACTATCGGGCATTGGATGGAACAGTTCCACCCGCTCGAAACCCAGGCTGTTGTAAAAGCGCCGGTTGGCCGGATTGCTGTTTTCCAGATAGGCCATCGTACCCGTGCGGTCACAGGCATCGAGAACCGGCTGGATCAGTCGCCGGCCGAGCCCCCTGCCCCGTCCGGCGCTGGCGACACCGACGGTGAACAGATAGGCGTGCGGCTCTTTCGGATGATGTTTTGCCATCGCCTCGCCGGCTGCCTTGCCGCGCATCAGCGCACCCCAGCCACCGCTGGCAAGCAGCCCCCAATAGGTCTGCACCATCCCGGCCAGGGAGGCATCGGCCTTGTCGCCGGGCATCAGCCACATCGCCGCCGCACGGCCTTCGCCGTCTTCGCGCAGTATCTGGCAAAAGCCGTTCGGCGCGTAGATATGTCGCGCGAGACCCGAAAAGGTCCGCTTCATCGGATCAAAAGCGCCGAACAACCAGCTGTTGAACGGATCGTCGCGAAAGGCATCGGCGGTGATATCGGAAAGAGCTGCGACGCTCTCGACCCCGACGGTGGCGATACCTTGCCCAAGCACGATGTCCGATGCCGTCAGCATCGGCGTCAAGACCGTGCGGCGCTAATAAATGCCGCCTTCAGCCTGCAGGAATTCGTCGTCATTCTGCGCCGGCCCGCGGTTACGGCTGGCTTCCAGAGCCCGGGCCCGCGCTGCGGCCTGCTCGGCAAGCAATTGCGCCTTGCGGGCTTCCAGCCTTGCCAGAAGCTCGTCCTTGCGGATCGACCGGCGGGGTTCGGTTTCGGGCTTGAATACATCCCAGATCACCGCTGATTTGGGATCGTCGGTGGGCCAGCCACCAAAGATGCGCTTGCCGGTCTTGCGATCGACGCGCACCATCCGTACGCCCTTCGGCGCGACAAAAGGAGTTTTCGGCATGCCCGCCATCGCCCGTTCGGCGAAGCGGCGGAAGACAGGCGCGGCCAGCGTGCCACCCTGAGCATAGCCGCCCATATTGCGCGGCTGGTCATAGCCGAGATAGACGCCGGCGACCATGTCGGGCGAACCGCCGACAAACCAGACATTGGTCGGGCCGCTGGACGTTCCGGTCTTGCCGAACAGCGGCCGGTCGAGACTTTTCAGATTTTGCGCGGTGCCGCGGGTGATCACACCCTGCAGGATATCGATCATCTGATAGGCGGTCATCGGGTCCATCAGCTGTTTTCCGGCGGGGCGTGGACGCGGCATCGGCTCGCCGTCCCAGTCGCTCATGTTGCACTTATCGCAGACCCGCTTGTCGGCGCGGAAAATCACCTCGCCCTGCCGGTTCTGGACAAAATCGATCACCGTCGGCTTCAGTTCGCGCCCGTGGTTGGCGAGCATCGAATAGGCGTTGGTCAGTTTCATCACCGTGGTATCGCCAGCACCCAGGGCGAAGGCGAGATAGGGCTGATATTCGCCAATCCCCATGGTCTTGATCGTTTTCACGACATTTTCCATGCCGGCATCATTGGCGGCGCGCACCGTCATCAGGTTGCGCGACTGTTCGACGCCCCAGCGCAGGGTCTGCTCGCCGGCACCCCGCGAATTGCCGAAATTGCGGAAACATTTGCGGCCAAGCGAAGCGGACTGGTAAACACAAAACGGGCTGTCGGCGATCAATGTGGCAGGTGTCATGCCATGGTCGAGCGCAGTCGCATAGACAAAGGGCTTGATCGTCGAACCGGGCTGCCGTTCCGCCTGCGTCGCGCGGTTGAACGAACTCATCCGGTCGTCGAATCCGCCCTGCATCGCCCAGATCCGGCCGTTGCGCGGATTTTGCACCACCATGCCGCCCGAAACTTCCGGGACATTTTCGAGCCGGTAGCTGCTGCCACCCTGCGGGCTGACAGCGATAATGTCTCCAGCCTTCAAGGCGCCCGGAACGGAATTTATCCGCCCCGTGGTCCCGTCGGTAAAGCCGATTTCTGCGCCGCCACCGGTCCGCCGGATGGCCACGGCAATCCGCCAGTTGGCATAATCGGTATTGATGAAGGTCGACGCGAGACGCTGTGCCCATTGCTCGTCCATCTCGATCTTGTTGATCGGACCGCTCCAGCCCTTGCCTCTGCTATAGCGCAGCAAGCCCCCGCGCAGGGCGTCCTTGGCATATTCCTGCAGTTCGGGGTTCAGCGATGTGCGCACCCAGAGGCCGCCGGAATAGACGCTATAAGGGCCTGCCTTTTCATTCTCGCCAAATTGCTCGATCAGCTGGCGCCGGACTTCCTCGATAAAATAGCCTCCGACCCGCTCGAAGCGCGGACCGGAACGCGAAATCGCGCCAAGCGGCTGCGCGATCGCGGCCTTATGCTGGGCGTCGGTGATCCAGCCATTTTCCAGCATTTCGCCGAGCACCCAATTGCGCCGGTTGATCGCCCTCTGCTCGTGCACTTCCGGACGATAGTTGGACGGTCCCTTGGGCAAGATCGCCAGATAGGCGATTTCATGCAGCGTCAGCGCATCGACATCCTTGCCGAAATAAGCCTGCGCGGCAGCCTGCACGCCATAAGCGTTGCGACCGAGAAAAATCTGGTTGAGATAAAGTTCGAGAATCTCTTCTTTCGTCAGCACATCCTCGATCCGGTAGGCCAGAATCGCTTCACGGACCTTGCGCCGATAGGAGACCTCGCTGCTCAGCAACAGATTCTTCGCCACCTGTTGCGTGATGGTGGAGGCACCGACGGGCCGGCCGCTTCGGGTGATGTTGGTGACCATCGCGGTCGCGATACCGGGATAGTCCAGCCCGCCATGTTCAAAAAGGTGCGATCTTCCGCGGCCAGATAGGCGCGCACCAGCAGCGCCGGATATTCCGAATATTCCAGCTGCACGCGCCGTTCGCGGGCATAGCTGTGCACCGGTTCTCCGTCATAGGCGCGGACCATTGTCGGCAAGGGCGGTTCGTAGGATTGCAGCGCCGTGGCATCGGGCAGATCACGGGCGAAAATGAGCCAGATCAGCAGCCAGCCCAGCACACATAGCGCGAGAAAAGCGACAAGCAGCCGAAACCATTTCTTCTGCCAGAATCTTTCGATCCGCTCGAAAAAACTGCCCGTGCTTCGTTCGAGCTTGTAGGCGAGACTTTCTCCAGCCGTATCTGACGCATCATTTACCATAGGCTGCGCTATCTAAACCGGCTCGCAACCATTTTCCAGCGATTATCGATGAAAAGCGTGTCCCGCCTCGTTGCTCTAGCGCATCGCCAATTTGCGGGCAAAATGCGACTCGATCGCGCTGGCAACACCGGCTGCGACCTTGCTGCGGCCCTGACGGGAATTGAGAAAGGCCACATCGTTCTTGTTCGTCAGATAGCCGGTTTCGAACAATACCGAAGGCGTGTCAGGTGCCTTGAGCACGACAAAGGACGCATAGCGGTGCGGTATTTTGCGGAACGCCATCTGCCGGCTGCCCTCGCGGTGGAGCAATTTGGCAAAATCCGCAGAGACATTCATGGTCTCGCGCTGGGTCAGGTCGATCAGGATCGACGACACGTCCTGGTTCGCTCCACCGAGGTTGACGCCATTGATGATATTGGCCTTGTTCTCGCGCGCTGCCAGCTTGGCCGCTTCGCGGTCGGACGCGACTTCCGACAAGGTATAGACTGTGGCTCCGGAGGCTGTCTCGCTGCCAGCGGCATCAGCATGGATCGACATGAACAGATCGGCGTCGAGTCTGCGCGCGATGCCGTAACGCTCTTCGAGCACCAGATATTCGTCGCTTTCGCGGGTCAGCGCCACCCGCACCCGCCCCCCGGCCACCAGCCGGTCTCGGATCGCCCGGGCAATCGCCAGCGTCACATTTTTTCCTGCGCGTCGCCATGGGGCGAGATTGCGCCCGGATCATGGCCGCCATGCCCGGCATCGATAACAACCAGCGGCCGGCTGGGATCGCTGGGCCCGTATATTTTCGGCAGACGGACAGAATCGCGCGGTTTTCCGAGCGGCACCTTCACGCTATATTTCTTTTTCGGCGGTTCGGCGCGAAACTGCGTCGGCGGCAGGAAGGACAGCCGGCCACTCGCCAACTGGTTCTGGCCGACCGCTTGCAGGCTCAGTTTCAGACTTCTGCCATCTTTCGAAAAGCTGCCGTTGGTGACCACTGCCGGACGATCCAGATCGAATACGATCCGGGCGGTATTGGGATTATATTGTCCCTGGCGCACCGACTTGACGATGCCGGTCGCGGAGCCGCCGCGTCCGGCCTTGCCGCCGCGCACGTCAATCGCAATACGGTCCGGTCCGATCAGGGAAAAAGCCGAGGCCCCCTCGACCAGATCATCGAAAGAGATGGTGATTTGCGAGCCATTGGCTTCAATGCGGCTGACAGAGCCTGCATGCGCTGGAGCAATGCTGACCAGTGCCGATGCCAAAATTGTTGCCAGTGCCATGGTCCGCTTATGCATCCGCTGTGCCTTTTTGGTCCAGTCAATTTTCATAGATCGCGGCGTCCTGCTGATTTCACCCCGAATATTGGAGTGAAGACGGCATTAAGGATGCTTTCGTAAGGCGCCGTAAAATGACGCGGTTAACGGCGCATTAGGCACGTTTCGGCGGAGCGCGGAATCCGCAGAGATGTTTACCCCCGGTCACAGTTTGTGTTGCCGATCAGCGCGAGCGGTGCTAGCAGCCTGTTTGAACCTTTCGGAAAGAATCCGGAAACGGTTCGTCTAAATGCCGAAAATCATTCGGCATCTACCAGGTTGACGCAACATGAGGCATGAAATCTCCGGCTTAGAGGCTCTCCGTTTCGGAGGCGCTTCCATGGGCGGAAAGACTTTGGCTAACGGCCAGAGCCATGCGGTTGTTGCAGACACATTTTTATCTGAAATATTTCAAATCAACCGGATGACGACGCCCGCCCCTCATCAAAGGAACGCGCGCACGAAAACGTCATCCCCATTATATTGCATGGACCCGCCGGGCTCTGATCCGGCGCTCCCTGCCAGGAGACTATTGAATGACTACGCGCATGCTAATCGACGCGCGCCACCAGGAAGAAACCCGGGTGGCGGTCGTAAAGGGAAACAAAATTGAGGAATTCGATTTTGAATCTTCCGAGCACAAACAACTTAAAGGCAATATCTATCTAGCAAAAGTTACCCGGGTCGAACCGTCGCTGCAGGCGGCATTTGTCGATTATGGCGGAAATCGTCACGGGTTTCTGGCCTTTTCCGAAATCCACCCTGACTATTACCAGATTCCGAGAGAAGATCGCGAAGCCCTGCTCGCCGAGGAAGCCGAACATGCGGCTGAAGAAGCAGCCCTGCGCGCCCAGGAAGAGGAAGAGGATGACGCGCCCGCCGACATGGTGCGCAGCGAAGCCACCGAAGAGCTCGACACCGCGCTCGTCGAAGTCGACCAGGACGAAAGCGTCGACACGATCGATGTTACCGAAGGCGAAATCCCGGTAGAAAATGGCGACGACGAAGATGACGACGAGGATGATGATTCCGAAGACGATTCCTCCGAAGACACTGGCGAATCCAAGGGCAAGAGCGGTGGCCGTCGCGGTCGCGGGGGCCGGCAAAAGGGACGCGGCAAAGGCAGCATGCCCAAAGCCAGCGACCAGGCGCGCCAGAAGCGCATGGCTCTGCGCAAACGCTACAAGATTCAGGACGTTATCCAGCGCCGTCAGGTCGTTCTCGTCCAGGTCGTCAAGGAAGAACGCGGCAACAAGGGCGCTGCGCTCACCACCTATCTCAGCCTGGCCGGCCGCTATTGCGTGCTCATGCCGAACACCTCGCACGGTGGTGGCATCAGCCGCAAGATCAACAATGCCGGCGATCGCAAGCGGCTGAAGTCGATCATCGCCGACCTGAAGCTGCCAACCAGCATGGGCTGTATCGTCCGCACCGCCGGTCTTTCGCGCACCAAGCCGGAAATCAAGCGCGACTTTGACTATCTCGCCCGTCTCTGGGACGAAATCCGCGAGAAGACGCTGAGCGCGACGGCACCAAGCCTGATCCACAGCGACAGCGATCTCGTCAAACGCGCGATCCGCGACATTTACAATCGCGAGATCGAGGAAGTGCTGGTCGAAGGGGCAAGCGGCTATACCGCAGCCAAGAATTTCATGAAGCTGCTGATGCCGAGCCACAGCAAGCGGGTGAAGAGCTACGCCGATCCGGTGTCGCTGTTCCAGCGCTATGGCGTCGAGGACCAGCTTTCGGCCATGTACTCGCCGGAAGTGCAGCTGAAATCCGGCGGCTATCTGGTGATCAACCCGACCGAGGCTCTTGTCTCGATCGATATCAACTCGGGCCGCTCGACCCGCGAACATGGTATCGAAGCGACGGCTGTAAAAACCAATATGGAAGCCGCCGCCGAAATCGCACGTCAGTTGCGACTGCGCGACATGGCCGGCCTGGTCGTGATCGATTTTATCGACATGGACCGCAACGGCAATGTCCGCAAAGTCGAACGGGCGATGCGCGATGCCTTGAAAAACGATCGCGCGCGGATTCAGGTTGGACGCATCTCCAGCTTTGGCCTCATGGAAATGAGCCGCCAGCGCCTGCGCACCGGTGTGCTTGAAGCATCGACCAAAGTCTGCCCGCATTGCGAAGGCACCGGACTGGTCCGGACGGCATCCTCTGCGGCGCTGTCGGTACTCCGCCTGCTCGAAGAAGAAGCGGCCAAGGGCAAGGCCAGCCAGATCACCCTGCGCACCAGCCAGGAAGCGTGCATCTATGTCCTGAACAGCAAGCGGCACGAAATCGAGGACATCGAGAAACGCTACGGCGTCTCTATTGAAATTGTCCCCGACGGCGAGACCGAAGGCGCACGGATGGACATCCAGACCTCGGGTAGTCCGCCGAAAAATATGCCCAAGTTCGAGCCCATCATCGACGATGACGATGATGATCAGGTCGACGAGGCGGACAATGATGCAAATGAGGCACGTGGCGAGCGTCCGGAACGCGGCGACCGCAACGACGGCGAAGAACGGCCGAAGCGCAAACGGCGTCGGCGCGGCAGACGGAATCGCGGCGGTGATCGCGGCGAAGCCGGCACGGCGGAGAATAATGGCGACAACAGCGGCCAGAATTCGGCTGACAATGGCGGCGAAGCCTCGGGCGGCGACAAGGGCGAAGCGACCGCGCAACCGCAGGATGCGGATGCCGGTGAGCAGGCCGACAAGCCCAAGCCGCGCTCGCGTCGCAACAGCGCCCGCAAGGCGGATGCTGCGCCGGTAGCGGAAGCCGAAACCGCCGGTGAGGAAAAAGCCGAGGCCAAGCCGCGGACAAGACGTCGCTCTGCCAAAAGTGAAGCCCCGGCCGAGCAGCCAGCGGCAAGCACCGAGCCGGATGCCGAAGCGGCCGAAGAAAAGCCGAAGCGGCGCCGCGCCCCGCGCAAGGCCAAGCCGGCAGCCGATGCGCCTGCTGCTGAAGCCACAGGCGAAAGCGCTGATGCCGTTCCCGAGAAAAAGGCACCGGTAAAACGGGCGCCGCGATCACGGGCGAAAAAGGCCGATAGCGCGGAAACGTCGGACAAGGCGGCAACCGAAGCTCCGAAAGAGGCCAAGGTAAAAGACGCCAAGGAAAAGGCACCGGCCAAGCCTCGGAAGCCCAGAGCAGCGGCCAAGCCCAAGGACGAAGCGGCAGCCAAGCCCAAGGACGAGGCCGTAGCCAAAACGTCCGACAGCGACGCCAAGGAATCCAGCGACGGTTCACCCCGTCAGGCTGGTGGCAACGCACCTTCGGCTGATTGACGATATAGGCTTCCCGCCGGATGTTTCCGGCGGGAAGGCCATGCTTTTCATCAACTGTTCAGACAGCTAGTGTCAGGAGAAAGGACTCCCGCCAGACTTTCATGCTAAGGAATTTCATGCGCAATTTTCTTGCTGTTTCATTTTCCCGCATCGGCCTGCCTGCCATGGGCCGGCTGACCCGTCTGATGGTTGCATTTCTGGCGATAATATCGATCGCCGTCCAGCCGGTTGTCGCCCAGTCGATCTTGCGCGACGCCGAAACGGAAGCCCTGTTCACCGACATGGTGGCCCCGCTGGTGGCGGTATCCGAACTGGATGCCAAGGACGTCGAGGTCATCCTGATCAACGACAGCCAGATCAACGCCTTTGTCGCGGGCGGCCAGCGCATGTATTTCTATTCCGGCCTGATCGAGACCGCCGACAGCGCCAATGAAGTACAAGGCGTGATGGCGCACGAGCTCGGCCATATCACCGGCGGACATATCATCCGCTTTGACGAAGGCGCGAAAACCGCAACCGGGATAACCATTCTCAGCCTGGTGCTGGGCGCCGCAGCCATTGCTGCCGGAGCCGGTGACGCCGGCATGGGCATATTGGCCGCCGGCCAGCAAGCGGCGATGGGCAAGTTCCTCGCCTTCAGCCGGGTACAGGAACGCTCGGCCGATTCGGCCGGTGCCCGCTATCTGGGCGCAGCGGGCATATCCGGCAGAGGCTCCATCGACTTTTTCAAGAAATTGCAGAATTACGAATTCCGTCTCGGCATCCCGCAGGAGGACAGCTACGGGCGGACCCATCCGCTGTCCGGCGAACGCGTAACCCTGCTCAGGGACGTCTATCAAAAGGATCCCGCCTGGGACAAACCATCCGACCCGCAGATCGAAGCCCGCTTCCAGCGGGTCAAGGCCAAGCTGCTCGGCTTTACCTCGGACCCTGCGGTGACCTTGCGCAAATATCCCGAAAGCGACCAGTCGGTCCCTGCCCGCTATGCGCGCGCCTATGCCTGGCACAAGAGCGCCTATCCCGACCGCGCGCTCTACGAAGCCAATAATCTGCTCAAGTCGGCGCCGAACGATCCCTATTTTCTGGAACTGCACGGACAGATCCTGCTCGAATCCGGCAATCCCGACGGCGCCCTGAAATCACTGCGCAAATCGGTGCAACTGACCAACAACCAGCCGCTGATCGCCAGCCTGTTCGGCCATGCCCTGATCGCCACGGAAGATCCGCAATATCTCGACGAGGCCGCCCAGGTGCTGAAAGCCGCCGTGAACAAGGACAACCGCAATCCCTTCGCATGGTATCAGCTGGGCGTGGTCTATTCGCAGAAGGGCGATATTGCGCGCGCGCAACTGGCGACGGCGGAGAGCGCATTGCTGGAGCGCAATTATGCCGGCGCCATTCGCAGTTCCCAGATCGCCATGTCGGGCATCCCGGAGAACAGCCCGGACTGGATCCGGGCCCAGGACATATCCTTTATCGCCAAAGCCGAATTTGAAAAGAACAGCCGTCGCCGCTAGGGCGTGATGCGCGGGTCCGGGCCATTTGGACTGGACAAGCCCGACAGCCATGGCCATTGCCATGCTTCAAGGAAAGAACCCGATTGTGGACGACATTTCAAACAGAAAGTGGATGATTATGGCGGGTGGCGGATTGGCCATAGCGGCAGCAGTGAGTGTCTGGTTCTGGCAGACCGGCAGCAGCGCCTCGACCGAAGCGGCCAGCGAAGCCGCGCTGGCGGCAGGTATCAATGCCCAGGAACAGAAAGCGATCGAGGCCATTGTCCGCGACTATATTCTCAACAATCCGGAGATCATTCCCGAGGCGGTTGAAATATTGCAGAACCGCCAGAAGGCCGGCGCGATCGATACTATTCGGGCAGAAATCGAAAAGCCGTTCGCCGGAAATGCCTTTGCCGGAAATCCCGATGGCGATGTGGTGGTGGTTGAATATTCCGATTTCAACTGCCCCTATTGCAAGCAGACCGAGCGCGACATCGCCAGGCTGATCGCCGAGGACAAGAATGTGAAGGTCGTGTTCCGCGAACTCCCCATTCTCAGCGAATCGAGCAATGATGCTGCGCTGATGGCGCTGGCCGCGGCCAAGCAGGGCAAATATTACGCCTTCCACAAGACCATGTTCGCGACCGGGCGTCCGACACCCTCGACCATCGCGGCTGCCGCCAATGAAGTCGGCCTCGACATGGCGGCTGCGCGTGCCTTCATCGCCTCGGCGGAAGCCAAGCAGGAAATCCAGGCCAATATCGAAGCGGCGCAGCAGCTGCGCTTCACTGGTACCCCGGCCTGGGTCGTCGGCAACCAGTCGGAAGTCGGCGCGGTCGGCTTTGAAGGCCTGAAGGAAATGGTCGCAAAGGCGCGCACCGCCAACTAGGCGTCGTCCGCCCTGCCCTTGAACCCCTGGGCAATCACATACCATTCGGACGAGCCCTTGCGGCTTGCCGGCGGCTTGGCGTGCTTCACCACGTCAAAATGCTGCTTGAGCAAAGTCAGCAGTTCGTTGTCGGTACCGCCGGCGAGAACCTTTGCCACAAAAGCGCCGCCCTTCTGAAGATTTTCGACCGCAAAATAGGCGCCTGCCTCGACCAGTCCCATGGTCCGCAAATGGTCTGTCTGCTGGTGGCCGACCGTATTGGCAGCCATGTCGGACAATACCAGATCCGGCGCGCTGCCGAGCGCTTCGATCAGCAGATCCGGCGCGGCATCATCCATGAAATCCATCTTGAAAATGGTGACCCCTTCGATCGGATCGACGTCGAGCAGATCGATACCCACGACCGCGGCCTTGGGCGCAAATTTGCGCATCACCTGGGACCAGCCACCCGGCGCGATGCCGAGATCGACCACCGCCTTGGCGTTGCGCACCAGTTTGAAACGCTCGTCCAGCTCCAGCAGCTTATAGGCTGCACGGGAGCGATAACCCTCCGCTCTCGCCTGCTTGACATAGGGATCGTTGAGCTGCCGCTCGAGCCAGCGCGTCGAGCCGATCTTCCGGCCCTTGGCGGTCTTGACCTTCTGCCTGGTTCCTGACCTGCCCCGGCTCATCGGACCGCGCTCCGCTCGTTTGCCGACATCAGCGAGCGCAAAATGCCCTCGCGGATACCGCGATCCGCTACACCGACACGGCTGGCGGGCCAGATATCGAGAATCGATTCGAGTATCGCACAACCGCCGACAACCAGATCGGCGCGTTCGCGGCCGATGCACGGGATATCGGCCCGTTCCTGCGGCGAGGCATGGGCCAGCATATTGCTGATTTCCCGCATCGATTCCGTGGGAACGATGAGACCGTCGATGACCTTGCGGTCATATTGGGGCAATTTCAGGTGCAGGCTCGCCAATGTGGTCACGGTTCCGCTCGTGCCGAGCAAGCGATAATCGCACTGGTCCAGCCGCGGCAAGCGCGCGGCGAAATCGGCAAAACTGTCGCTGACCCGGGCCCGCATGGCAGCGAAGGCGGCGCGGCGCGCTGCCGGGTCATCGCCGTCGAATTTCTCGCTCTCGGTCAGCGAAACCACGCCCCAGGGGGCGCTCTGCCAGTCGAGAATTTCCGGTGCCGAGCCGCTGGTATCGACCAGCACGAGTTCGGTCGAGCCACCGCCTATGTCAAAGATCAGCGCCGGCCCCTCGCCCGGTTCGAGCAGGATGTGGCAGCCGAGAACCGCCAGCCGCGCTTCTTCTTCTGCGGTAATCACGTCGAGCGCGATGCCGGTTTCCCGCCGTACCCGCTCGATAAATTTGTCGCCATTGCTGGCACGCCGGCAGGCTTCGGTGGCCACCGAGCGGGCCAAGGTCACATTGCGACGCCGCAGCTTGTCGGCGCAGATCGACAAAGCGGCAACCGCCCGGTCCATGGCGCGACTGCTGATCTTTCCGGATTCGACCAGTCCTTCGCCCAGTCGCACAACGCGCGAAAAGGCATCGGTGACAATGAAGCCGTCGGAAGACGGTTTTGCCACCAGCAACCGGCAGTTGTTGGTTCCCAGATCGATTGCTGCATAGGACCGCAACTTGGGCCAGCGGCCGTTGCCTGCGTGAACAGGAGGCGCAACCCGACTCTGTCCATTATGTGTCGCCGCATGTTTCGGGCGGGATTTCCTTGCGGATGATCCGCCTTTTGTATCTAGCGGCGATGGGGATGCTTGATCCGCCATAACCGTACTCTTATGTTCTCCGGATCGGATAATACCGCCGGTACTTGCCGGTGAAGATAACGCCGCAGCAGCAGAGACGCAAGGGGCGGTAACCAAGTCGAACGGAAAATATCATGTGCGGCCGCAAATTCAGCCACGAAGAACTGACCTGGGCGGAATATCGCGACATATTGGCGATCGTCCAGCCGCCTCCCGACAGCAATTTCCAGCCCAACTATAATATCTGCCCGACCCAGAGCGTTCCCGTATGCGTCAACCGCGAGGGTGGCCGGTCGCTGGAACTGATGCGCTGGGGGCTGGTGCCGCACTGGGCCAAAGACACGAAATTCGCCGCCAATATGATCAACGCCCGCGCCGAGACGCTGACCGAGAAGCCCTCGTTCAAGCCGCTGCTGGAGCAGAATCGCTGCATCATCATGGTCTCCGGCTTCTACGAATGGCAGCGCGACGGTACAACCAAGACCCCCTATAAGGTCGAGCGCGGCGATCGCCAGCCAATGCTGCTCGCCGGCCTGTGGACGCATAATGACCGGCTCGGCATCAACAGCTATGCGGTCATCACCACCGCCGCGCCGCCCGCCTTCGCCCCTATTCACGACCGCGCGCCGGCCATTCTCGAACGGGCCGACGTCGACATCTGGATGGATGATGGCTGGAAAGAGGCGGAAAAGCTGACGAAAAGCTTTCAGGGCGAACTCGCAACGACGCCAATTTCCAGCCTGGTCAACAGCAACCGCAACAACGGTCCCGAACTGCTGCAACCAATCGCAGAATAAGACCACCAAAAGGGTTGACCCCGGCCATCTCCATGCCTATTGCCCCGCGCACCGGCATTCCCCTGTCGTATAATGGTAATACCACGGACTCTGACTCCGTTAATTGAGGTTCGAATCCTCACGGGGGATCCAGTTTTTCCCATATCATGCGTTTCGCGCCGACAGCGCTTTGATAGTCCGTTTCTGCCTATTTCATTAGGCCAGAAACGCATCGAAGCGGCAAACGGATGATCGCTTGCCGCTTCGACGGTTCTGTTGTTGCGCCTCAGCGCTGCGGATGAAGCCCGCGTCTAGCCCGAGACGCGGTCCCAGTAACGCAATTGCCTGCACTGGGTGAGGAAGTCCGCAGCGTCCTTTTTCGCTCCGATTTCCACCACACCGTCGTCGATCTTGTCGGCGATACCCGCCGCTTCCAGCAGCGGCATCGCGCCTTCGGAATAGGCGATGAACTTCACATGGGCGAAGGCGTCGCTGACGAAGTCCTGGCTCGGCTTGTTGCCCGCCAGTTTCTGCGCTGCATCCTCCGACATGACAAGAGCAACCGCATCGAACACAACAGACGGGCCACCGTCGATCTTCTCGTCAGCCGGCATAATCTTGCCGTCGGACAATTTCGCGCCGGCAACATGCGGCGCGATGATCGCGGTGGTGCCGCCTTCATCCTCGACCGCCTTTTTCAGCGCCTTGACCAGATCGGCATCGCCGCCTTCGGCGATATAGATGCCGAGCTTGCGACCGGAGAAGCTTTCCGGCGGGTTTTTGAGCATGCTGAGCGCATCCGATACCGGCAGATCGTCGACCGGCTTGCGCGCGGGTTTGATCTTTTCGGGCAGCTTGTCCATGCCGATGCCGTCGGCGACATTTTTCGCCAGATCATCGTCGATATTGCGCAGATGGCCAACCATGCGTTCGCGAATCGCAGCCTTGCCCACCTTGGAAAGCTCGAAGGTAATGGCGGCGGCAATATGATCCTGCTCGATCGGGGTCTGGCTGATATAGAATTGCCGGGCCTGGCTATAATGGTCGGCAAAAGTCTCGGAGCGGACCCGCTGCTTCGTGCCGTCCACCTCTTCCGGATAGCTTTTGAAACCCTTGGCCGGATCCTCGCGGGGCCCCTCGCCTTCGTCCCAGCTGTTCGGCTCGTAATTGACCCGCCCCTTGGGATTGGTCATCGCCATATGGCCGTCCTGCTGATAGTGGCGCACCGGGCATTTCGGCGCGTTCACCGGAATATGGGTGAAATTGGGGCTGCCAAGCCGCTTCAGCTGCGTGTCGAGATAGGAGAAATTCCGTCCCTGCAGCAGCGGATCATTGGTGAAGTCGATGCCGGGCACGATATTCTGGGTGCAGAAAGCGACCTGCTCGGTCTCGGCGAAGAAATTGTCGACATTGTTGTCGAGCACCATCTTGCCGATGATCTTCACCGGCACCTGTTCTTCCGGAATCAGCTTGGTCGGGTCGAGCACGTCGAATTCAAACTCGTCGGCGAACTTGTCGTCGAACACCTGAACGCCCAGTTCCCATTCCGGATAGTCGCCGGAATCGACCGCATCCCACATATCGCGGCGGTGGAAATCGGGGTCCATGCCGTTGATCTTGAGCGCTTCGTTCCAGACCACCGACTGCATGCCCTGCTTCGGTTTCCAGTGGAATTTGACGAAATGCGATTTGCCGTCGGCGTTGACCAGACGGAAGGTATGGACGCCGAAACCCTCCATGAAGCGCAGCGAACGCGGGATGGCGCGGTCGGACATCACCCACATGATCATATGCATCGATTCAGGGCTCAGCGTGACAAAGTCCCAGAAATTGTCATGCGCGCTCTGTGCCTGCGGGAAGCCCCGATCCGGCGCCGGCTTGACCGAGTGGATCAGGTCGGGGAACTTGATCGCGTCCTGGATGAAGAACACCGGAATATTATTGCCGACCAAATCCCAGTTGCCTTCTTTGGTATAGAATTTAACCGCAAATCCGCGCACATCGCGCGCGACATCGGGCGAGCCCTTGCTGCCGGCGACGGTGGAGAAGCGGCAAAATAAAGGCGTCTTTTCGCCAACGCGCTGGAAAATATCGGCGCTGGACAGTTCCGGAATCGCCTCGGTCAGTTCGAAATGACCGTGAACGCCATAGCCGCGCGCATGGACGACGCGCTCGGGAATCCGTTCGTGATCGAAGTGGAAAATCTTTTCCCGCATGACCTGGTCTTCCAGCATGGTGCCGCCGCGGGCATGGGCTTTCAGGCTGTTCTGGTCGTCCGATACCGGCATACCCTGCTGGGTGGTCATGATATCATCGTCGCCGGTTGCGGTCTGGCGTGGCTCGCCATTCTCGCCGAATTTCAGGTCTTTCATGGGCTTTTCCTTTGTTGGGGACACATCTCTTCACTCAAACCTACGCAGCTTGAGCAAGATGGTTCACCGGAACAGCCGATAATATTTCAGGTTGGTGCCGCGCGCCGGAGCGGCAGGATCAGTTCACCCTGGGCGTGAAACCGATATGCAGTTCCTTCAGCGAGCGCAGCAGGAAATGCGGGTGGATGGCGAAATCATTCTTGCCCTCTATAAACCACATATCCTCGAACCGGTCGACCACCGCGGTAAAGCCCCAGATCAGTTCGCGCCGGGCCAGCGGTGCGCCGAGGCAATGGTGGACACCGGAGCCGAAACCCATGTGCGCGCCGGCCCGCTTGCGCTCGAGGTCGATTTTCTCCGGACATTCAAACACGCTCTCATCGCGGTTGGCTGCAGCATAGCGGACATTGATCAAACTGCCCTTGGGGATGGTGACGCCGTGCATCTCCACTTCTTCTCCGGCAAAGCGCATCAGGCTCTGGACCGGCGATTCCAGCCGCACCACTTCCTCGACAAAAGTCTTCATATATTTGTCGGGATCGCTTTTCAGCTGCTCCCAGACATGCTTATTCTCGATCAATAGCCTGACCCCCGATGCCAGCGCATTGGTCGTCGTCTCGCTGCCGCCGACAAATGTATCGGCCATCATCTCGGCGTGCAGTTCATTGTCGTTGAGCGGCCTGCCCCATTCCTCGATCACCCGGTTGACCAGTTCGCTGAGCAGGCTGTCATCCGGACTTTTGCGCAGCCGCTCGAAAATGGGATGGAAATAATGCTGCCCCTCGATCTCGCGTTCGACCATTTCCAGCTCGGATTCCTCGTCGAGCATCATCGAAATCCGCTGGAAAAAGGCATCGGTCCAGCGCTTGATTTTCCACATGTCCTGGCGCGGCGCGCCCATTTGTTCGCCGATGATATAGAGCGGCAAGGGCACGGCAAACTGGCTGACCCAGTTGCACTGGCCGTCCTCGATAAAGCCGTCGATCAGCTCGTAGGCGAGATTTTCGACCAGCGGATCCATCGTCTTGATCTTGCTCGGCTTGAATGCCTCGTTGAACATCGCGCGCATCTGTTTGTGATTGGGATCATCGCGGCTCGACAAGGTTGGCTCGGGCAGCCAGCCATTTTCCTCGAACCGCCGCTGCACCACCTGCTGCCGTTCGGTGGTGCCGGTCTTGCTGAAGGCGGCAAATTTCTTCGGGCTGCTCGGAAAGGCCTCCGGATCGAGCAGGACGCGGCGCACATCTTCATAACGGGTGATCACATAGATATCCGTGCCCGGCTGCTTGTAGACCGGCGCCTCTTCGCGCAAGGTCTTGTAGGCATCATATGGGCATTGCTGTGTTTCCACATCGAGCAGATTGATATCGAGTTCAGCCTTGGTCGCCATATTCTTTCTCCCTAACGTAGCTGAATTTTTCTTCACCCCATGGTGCAATGGTCTGGGCGTTCCGAAACGCCTCGGGCAGTTCGTCGACCATGTGAAAGGTCGCCGCCAGCCGGCCGAAGCCGACAAAAAAGGCGCAGGTCATGCCCAGTTCAACAATCTGTGCTTCGCTGAAATATTCGCGCAGACCGGCATGGACGGCATCATCAATCGCCAGATGATCGGTGGCAATCAGCTCGCCATAATGGATCGCCGCCTTTTCCGCGTCGCTCAGGTTATCCGCTTCCTGCGGCTTCTCCAGCGAGCAGACCGCGCCTTCGTCAACGCCGTCATTGACCGCGTCGCTATAGCGGATCGCCATGCAGCTGCGGCACTGATTGAAGAAAGCGATGCGCAGCCGGACCAGTTCGACCAGCCGTTCCGGCAGGCTGCGGCCCGTCTTGAGCGCGCCACCAAATTGCATGAGCCCGAGCGCCTGTTCGGGGCAATGGGCGAAATAGCGGACCAGCCCCTGCTCGAGATCGGTAGCCGCATCGGGGTTCACGGCATCGCGTATCCGCGGATCCCAATCCTCCGGTGGCAGCTTCGATATCCGGCTCATCCGATCCTCTCCAATCTGGCAATGATATTTTTGCCTATGCTAAGCTTTATTGCGCGTCCCGATACTGTCGAATTGGAGAAGGATCGGGCGAGCGCACGGCATGGCCTGGAATGTTCGGATCATATCTGCGGGCTAAATCGGACTTTTATAGGTTGCCGCCCGCTAGCCTCTGCGGGACCTATATACCTGACTAGCCACACTCGATGTTTTGGTTAGTCCTTAAGAATCTTAGATTACATCCGCAGTATGTTATATTCTAACAAAGTGGCCATGCCCCCTTTGTAATTTTGTTATTTGCATTTTTACCTTTTACTCATATATCTGACTCGTTCGTTCAGGCCGGTGACAGGGGCCGTTGGCTATTTTGCCAACATAGAAAGGCGTAAAAACTAATATGATCAAAGCACCAGACTCCGTTATGGTCAAAGCTGAATTTGACGATGATGCTAAGGTATGGGTGGCGACCAGTGATGATGTTCCAGGACTAGTTTCGGAGCACAAAGACTTAATGAAGCTGCTGGATGAAGTAGGGGAATTAATTCCTATTCTTCTAGAAGAAAACGGCATGCTACCCCCATCGCACGAAGCATTTGATATGCCGGTATGCATCGCCGCGCAGGGCGTGGCTAAACGCCGCGTATTAATTCCTGCATAAATGGCGGATTACCGCAGGGATTTGATTAAGAAACTGCGGGCGCATGATTGCGAGTATGTAAAACCAGCGAAGGGAAGCCATGAACTTTGGCAAAGCCCCATTCGATGACCCGATTCGTCGTTCAAAGAAATCTAAAGTCAAGAATATCGGCCAATAATATTCTAAAACAAGCCGGTATTTTTGGTGAAGATTTCTGATAAGCGGCTAGATAATCCGGTTCATTTCGTCGAAAAGATATGGCGCTACCGTGACTGCTTTCCGCCGCTTAGCTACCGTCTTGAAGTGATCAATATCGTCGCACATTTCCATAATACCTTCAACCTTGCCTATCTGGCGGGTTAGTATTGTTCGCCCCTCATCGGTAAGCCATTGGTGAAACCGTGCCTTCCGCTTGCCTTCATCTGTAATGTTTAGTTTGTCTAATTCCGCCTTCACGTAACCGTACTCAATCGGGTCGTAGACGTACTTATTGATGAACCGGCCATAATATTGGGGACGGCTGCGAGACGTGGTTGTGGGATTATCGTAAAGACGGTCCAGTTCGGAAAAAACGTATCTGGGAAGGTATGAATCCACTTTTGCAGACCTTCTGCGATGTATTTTCCCAAGAGCAAGCGCAGGGCGTCATGCGCACGGTCTAACTGGTAGCCAGTTGCCTCATCAATCAGCGCGACGATGCCAACTTTAGCAAATGCTTGCATCAATACTTCGGCTTGTTTTGCAAGATGCTCTTGCGATGAGTGCAGTTCATCCTCGCGCGCGCGGCCAACCATACTCCACAAATGTCCGGTAGCAATTCAGCTTTGATGCCATTCGCCGCGGCTCCACCCTTGGTTAACTGGTATTGCAACGGCTCAATCAGGTCGGCAACAAGGCTCTTAGAAATGAAAGGCTCAAGATTCTTCGCAGAGAGAAAAGACGGTAGGTTGGCGCCCCCCTCATTCTCTTTCATTCTTTTCCAGTGCGACCCACCGCGTTTGCTACCAAAAGCGCGGTGGACTGCGCGTTCCGACAGGCGCGTGTGCCATCTTCAAGAACGGCACAATCCAATTCGACGCCGCCAATTGGCAATACACCGCTATAAAGTGCCACTGGAAGCTCATTGTTGGCGCCACCCCTGATTGTTGGCGCCATGGCCTTAGCCACCGCATCAAATGGAGCGTTAATCGGCTCAATAATCTTGTCGTCTTTAGCCACTGATCACTTCCTTATAGGTAAGCCGCTTGTTGGCCATCTGACCGATTGTCATGTTGATAAATCCCATAGTACCAATTTGGGCTGTATTGTGCCGGAATGCAAATTCGTTGACATAGCGGTGAAGGTGCTTGGCGCTCATCATGTGATAGATGCCGTAGTGTCCCCGCTTTAACAGTGCCCAAAAGCTTTCAATGCCGTTCGTGTGGGCCTGATCTTTGACATACTGGCCTACCGAGTGATTGACGATTTTGTGCGTGTAAGCGTCTTTCAGGCCCTTGTAAGAGTGATATGCGTCCGTGACGACCGTTGAGCCAGCCTCGACATGGGCGCGAACAAAGCCTTGCAGCATATGGGATTGAGTATTTGGCACTGGTTCTGCTCTTACGTCGCCATCGTCTTGTAGAACGCCTACAACAGCAACTTTGCCGCCCTTACCACCAATCTGGTGGAGGCGCTTGTCACTATGCTTATTGGCCTCTTTGCCGCCAATGAATGTTTCATCAACTTGGACGTTCGGCCCCATGTCGTCGCTGGCAACCTTAAACCACGTTTCGCGAATGCGCTGTGCGAGAAACCAAGCTGACTTTTGAGTGATACCAAGTTCACGCGCCATTTGGGTTGAGGGCATACCTTTGCGGGCGCTGGTCATCATAAAGATGGCCATCAACCATTTTTGAAGCGGCAAACGGCTTTCGGCAAATACTGTGCCGGTGCGGATACTGAAATGCTTCCGGCAATCACGGCAGCGATAAGGCATTGGCTTATGATTTTGCACTCGACAACATTGGTGCTGCCACAGTGGCCGCAATTAGGCTCATCGCCCCAGCGGTTGGTTTCAAAATACTTGCGAGCCGATTCCTCATCAGGGAACCAATTGAAGAACTCGAAAGTGCTGATCGTTTCTGGCTGCTTTTCGAGCATGAACCTAACTAGCCAAAACAGCACGGCTAGTCAAGCGCAATCGTGGCTAGCTAAATATATAGGTCCCGCCTCTATCATAGCTTCTCAGACAGGGCAAAGCGGTTAGAATCTCTCGCGATGCCGCACGATCCGAGATCAGCTATGAGCCTTTGGACTGGCGCTATTCCGCTTCAGCGCTCTGATCATATTTGAGTTCAAGATAGCGACCACGGATCGACAGATTGTCGATGTCGCCCTTGGCGATCTGCTGGGTAACGCCAGCGATTTCCTTTTCGATCAGGGTCAGACCGCCGATCAGCTGTTCGTCCGGCGATTTGCCACTATCAGTCGCTTTGCTGCGCATGGAGGCGGGGATCGCACGATAGCCGTTGATCAGCTCGGGCAGATGCTCGCCGACCAGCTTGCGCACCTCGTAGGCCGCAGCATCCCCCTCGTTGAGTTTGTTCAGTTGCGGCGAGAGCATGTCCAGCTGGACGCCGATGCCGTTGACGATCTGCACCGCCGGCGCGGCAGAGCCGGACGCTGGTTTTCCAGCCAGATTTCGGTCTTGCCGGCCAGCGACTTGAGATCGGACTTCAGGATCGTCTCCGGTGTCGGCATTTTCATCTTCGGAAATTTCATCGAGGCCCAGATACCGCCAGCGATCAGTCCGGCAGATATCATCACGCCCCAGAAACCGATGCCGCTCAAAATCCCGCCAACGATGCTCGCACCGACCAGCACGCCCACAGTCCACAAGGCGGCGCGGCCCAGTTTCTTGAAGAAATGGCCCTGCTTCAGCTTGTGCGAGCGATTGCCGATCGAGCGGCGGAACTGGGAATCGCGAAGCGCCCGCGCCGCGCTGTCAAAGATTTGCTGATTGGATTCGGGCACCTGGCGCTATACCTCCAGCGATGACAGGGGGTTTTCGGACGGCGCTTCCAGCTGCGCCTTCGCCTGCCCCTCGGAACGCGCGATATAGCCTTTAGACTTCTCTATCTCACCGGACAGGCTGTTGACCGTCGCTTTCATATTTTCCAATGCTTTCAACTTGAACGTGTCGATATTGTCCATCGTGTCATAGACATTCTGGAACGCCCGTTGCAGCGTTTCCAGCGGGATGGTCGACGACGCGGCCTGTTCGTGGATCTGGCCGGTCTGGTTTTCAGCATCTCGCTGGTGCTGTCGATCACGCCGGCTGTTGTGGTGTTAAGCGCGCTGATCTGGTCGAGAACCAGCTTCTGGTTGGTCAACGCCTGGGCCACGGTCACACCGGTGCGCAGCGCGCCCACTGTGGTCGTGCTGGCCCGGTCGACGCCCTTGACCAGTTCGACATTGTTGCGCTTTACCAGATCGAGGGCGAGATAGCCCTGCACCGTCACCGCCATCTGGGTGAGCAGGTCCTGGGTCCGCTGACGCACATAGAAAAGCGCGCTTTCGCGGATCGCCTTGGCCTTGGCCGGATCGGTCGCGTCCAGTTCGGCGGCCTTGTCCTCCAGCCTCTGGTCCATGACCTTGGACACATGGATCATCTGCTCGAGCCGGCCCATCGCCGCCCACAGATTCTTGCGCTCGACGTCAATCGCCGCATTGTCCATCAACAATTCGTCCTTGCCGGAACGAAGCCGGTCGAGGATCGAGCCGATATGGCCCTGCGCGCTTTTATAGCCGTCGAAATAGTTGCGCATCTTGTTGCCGAAGGGGATGATCCCGAACAGCTTCTTCTTGGTCGTCAGATTGCCCCGCTTGCCGGGATCGAGGTCCTCGACCGTCCGCCGCAACTCGGCGAGATCGGAGCCAATACCGCTTTCCTCGTCCATCGTCCGGATCGGGCGATCGAGAAAACGGTTGGACTGGCCTGCCGCTTCGGCGATTTCCTTGCGGCCCATATTCGTGATCTGGTCCACTTTTTGCCGAATTCGGGGCTATTTTCGTCCTGCGCGATCAGATCGTCGATAAAACTGTCTACTTTTTCTTCCAGTTTCGACTTTATTTCGTCACCGACCGGCACCAGGCCAGCGGCCTTTTCGGGCGCGACGGGCACCACCGGATCAGGCGGAGTCAGTTTCAGTTCGTCGGTCGCGGTGATAGTTTCGGTCGCCATGCTGTTCAGCCTCCCTGCCCCGGCACCAGTGCGGGGCTTTCTCTATAAATGGATGCAAATGCCGCGCTTTTCAAGCGTTTCCACTAGTGTATTAGTAAAATAATACAGTTTTTCCGGCACGGTGCAACATGCTTCCAATTCTTCCAATTTCCAACAAGGCTCAGCCTTCCAGCAATTCCGCCACCTGCGGCGTGATCTTGCCGACGATGATATCGATGCCCTCGGCGGTAGGATGCAGGCCATCAGGCAGGAAAAGCTCTGGATTTCCAAGCACTCCGTCCATAAAAACGGGTAGAGCGCGACATCATATTTCCTGGCCAGTGCAGGGTAGATGACATTGAATTCATCGGTAAATTGCGCGCCAAGATTGGGCGGAGCGAGCATGCCCGTTAGCATGACGGCAATGCCGCGATCCTGCAGCTTCTTGACCATCGCTTCCATATTCGCCCGGGTATCCGCCGGTTTCAGGCCGCGCAGCAGATCATTGCCACCCAGTCCCAATATCACCAGATCCGGTTTCCGCGGCAGGCTGTCGAGCACGAAATCCATCCGCCGCAACCCTGCTGCCGTGGTGTCACCCGAGACACCGGCGTTATGCACCCGAACATCCTTGCCAGCGGCCTTCAGCGCTGCCTGAAGCTCGGGAGCGAAGCCCTCTTTCTGGTCCAGACCATAGCCGGCATAGAGGCTGTCGCCAAAAGCGACGACGAGAAATTCGGCCTCCTCGGTCGGTGCCGATTGATCGCCGCTGCTGTCCGCCGGACCCGCTGCTACGTCCTCTCGAACAGCTTGCTGCTCGTCGGCTGCAGGGCCACAAGCGATCAGAAGTTGCAGAAACGCCAGCGTGAACCCATATAAGACCAAATTCTTCAACATCGGATATCCTTACCCCCATGATCCAGAAAAACGCCGCAACGAGCGACGCCGCCACAGTTGAACCCCATATCGCGATTGCAGCCCGGAATGTCACCCTGTCTTTGGGGGAAGGCGACGCCCGTGTCGATATATTGCGCGGCATCGATCTCTCAATCGAGGAGGGCAAGACGGTCGCCTTGCTCGGCCCCTCGGGTTCGGGAAAATCATCGCTGATGGCGATCCTTTCCGGTCTGGAACAGGCAACCGGCGGCTCGGTGAATATTGCGGGCGCTGATTTTGGCGCGATGAACGAAGATCAGCTGGCGGTTGCACGACGCGGACGGGTCGGCATTGTATTGCAGGCCTTTCACCTGCTTCCCACGATGACCGCGCTGGAAAATGTCGCGGTACCGCTCGAACTGGACGGTCAGCCCGATCCCTTTGAGATTGCGGCTAAAGAACTGACTGCGGTCGGTCTCGGCGACCGGCTGGGCCATTACCCGACCCAGCTTTCCGGCGGCGAACAGCAGCGCGTCGCGATCGCCCGCGCCATGGCATCGCGACCGACCATCATTTTCGCCGACGAACCCACCGGTAACCTCGACGGGACCACCGGCGAAAAATCATCGCCCTGCTCTTTGATCGCCAGAAAGCCACATCGGCAACCCTGCTGATCATCACCCATGATCCGGAACTGGCCAAACGCTGCGACCGGATTATCGAATTGCGCGACGGCCTGATCGAACGGGACAGCGCCGCGTGAGCGCTGAACTGAGCAAGGCATGGACCATTGCCCGCCGCGATCTGCGGGGGCGGTTCGTCGGGCTGCGGCTGCTGATCATCTGCCTGTTCCTCGGCGTTGCCACGCTGGCGGCCATTGGAAGCCTGACCAACGCGATCACCGAAGAACTGGCCAATCGCGGGCAGGCGATTTTGGGCGGCGATCTGGAGATTGCGGTAGCCCAGCGCGAAGCGACCAGCGAGGAACTCGCGGCCCTTAAGCAGGCTGGCACATTGTCCGAAACGCTGCGGATGCAGGCGATGGCGCGACTGCCGGACGGCAGCGACACGCAACTGGTCGAACTGAAAGGCGTCGATGACGCCTACCCTCTCTATGGCAATTTCACGCTCGAAAATGGCCAGAGGGTCTCAGCACCCGGCCCTCAGGACATCTATGTCACCCCTGCCCTGATGCAGCGGCTGGCATTGAAA
>NZ_PYIA01000028.1:0-26070 GCF_013265645.1 Sphingopyxis sp. BSNA05
TCGAGGCGCTGTGGTGCGGCGCGCGAAAAGGGCGCTGGCGCGACATCTGGCCGCCCTCCAGCGTCCCGGCGACCGAAGCCACCATCGACACTTCCAGCGCTTCCGAAGGGGACAGCGGCGGCAAGATACCGGGGAGACAGGACGCGAGCAGCGACTTGCCCGAGCCGGGCGGGCCGCTCATCAACAGGTTATGGCCGCCGGCAGCCGCAATCTCCAGCGCGCGCTTGGCCGTTTCCTGACCCTTCACCTCTTTCAGGTCCGGGCCATAGTCCGGTTCGGGCGCATCGCCGGTTATTGGTGGCGTCAATATCGACTGGCCCTTGAAATGGTTGAGCAACGCCAGCAGGTCTTCGGGCGCCAGCACCTCGACATCACCCGCCCAGGCCGCTTCCGGACCCTGCAGGGCCGGGCAGACAAGACCCAGGTCCCGGCCCGAGGCGTGAAGCGCCGCCAGCAGCACGCCGGGCGTGACAGCGAGCCGGCCGTCAAGCGACAATTCTCCGACCACTATATAGCTTGCCAGCGTCTCGGCATCGATGATCCCCATTGCCCCGAGCAGTGCCAGCGCGATCGGCAGGTCATAATGGGAACCGGCCTTCGGCAGATCGGCGGGCGACAGATTGACGGTGATTCTTTTGGGGGGCAGCGAGAGGCCCATTGCCGCAATCGCGGCGCGCACCCGTTCGCGGCTCTCGGCGACCGCTTTGTCCGGAAGGCCGACCACGTTGAAGGCGGGCAGTCCGGGCGCAACCTGACATTGCACCTCCACGCCCCGCGCCTCCAGTCCGAGATAGGCCACCGTCTGAACCAGCGCCACCATTATAACCGCCCAAACTTCATGCCGGGAATAGTGGCAATGACGCGGGATCGAGTCGAGCCGCAACCGCGCCATGTCCGCAACGGTCAAAAGTGCCGCGCGTGAGAAGGGACCAATGGTTAATATTGGGTAACTAGGCCCCGATACTTTGTGGCAAGCGCCAGGCCCCAGAGAAACGGCATGAGCAAGAATTATCATATAGACACGATCCCGAACCAAAATGACCCTGCCGGCTCAAACGGCGGCTTTCTGGTCAGCGCGTTCCTTCTGCTCGCGCTGCTCCTCTTCCCGGTCCAGCCCGCGCTCAGCGCCAGCAGCTATATCGTCACCGAGACGGTCGAGGTCTTCGAATATGATCTGCTGGAGCCGGAAGCACAGGCGGAACCGGCCAGCGCGGCCTATGGCAATTATGGCCCGTTTCGCGTGGTCGCTGCCGATACGGTGGAAATGACGGGAACGGTCGACAGCTACACACCCGCATTGTTCCGGCAGATGATGAAACATTTCCCGGGGATCAAGCGGATCGAGATGCTCGATTGCGACGGATCCGTCGATGAAGAAGCCAATCTCCGGCTTGCGCGGATGATCCGGAACGCGGGTATCAGCACCCATGTACCGGCCGGCGGCTCGGTGCGATCCGGAGCAGTCGAACTTTTTCTCGCCGGTGTCCGCCGGACGGCCCATCGCAATGCCGAATTTGTCGTGCACAGCTGGATGGACGAGGATGGCCGCGAAGCCAATGACTATCCGGCCAATGATCCGGTCCATTCCGAATATCTCGACTATTATGCCGAAATGGGTGTCCCCAGGGGAACCGCCCAGGAATTTTACGCGCTGACCAACAGCGTACCTTTTTCCGAGCAGCTGCGCCTGTCGCGAAATGATATGGCCCGCTTCCAGATGGTCCACTAGTTGCCGGTTTCGCTGCCCCTCCGTTCATGTTTCATGCATGGGCCGGGAACAATAATCTCTTCCACGCGCTTTAGTTGACAGAGCAGACTTGCGACTCTGCCTGCAAAGCACCAAGTGGAACGAGATGACCGACAAAATGACCGACAAGCGCTGGAAATATACTTCGGGATCGCGATTCGTGCTCGCGGTCATCGGCTTCATGCTGATCATTGTCTCACCGATTATCGGTGCCATTCCCGGACCGGGCTTCATCATCGTCTTTCCCATCGGCCTGGCCCTGGTCCTGCAAAACTCGCGCTGGGCAAAGAAGCGCTATGTCGATTTCAAGCGCCGTTTCCCCAATTATGGCAAATGGACCGACTGGGCGATGCGACGGCGGCACCACAAGACGCTGCCCGACGATTTTGAACTGCCGATTTTCGGCAAGGTGAAGACCGGCAATCGGGACAAGAAAGTCTAGCGCAAACGCTTGACTTTCCGCGCCTGCCTGCCTAATCGCAGCGACAACGTATCGGCCGCAGCTTATGGCGGCCTTTTTTATCGAAATTTTGACGTAGGATAATCGCGATGAAGCGTACATTTCAACCAAGCCGTCTGGTCCGCAAACGGCGCCATGGTTTCCGCGCCCGCAAAGCCACCGTTGGTGGCCGTAAAGTGCTGGCTGCCCGCCGTAGCCGTGGCCGCAAGAAGCTTTCTGCCTAAAAGCGAATGACCGCCCGTGCTGCGCCTGTCGAAGCACGCCCAGCGCCGGATCATCGGGATTTGCAAAATCCTTCAGCCGATTCGGCGCCCGCTGATTCAAACCAGCCTATCGAAGTGATTCGCAAACGTGCGGATTTCCTCGCTGCCAATCGTGGCAAGCGATTCGTCACTCCCAGCTTTGTCCTGCTCGCGCATCGCCGCCGCCCCGATCATTCCATCGAGACGGACAGGATTCGCTATGGCATCACGGTGACCAAGAAAATCGGCAATGCCGTGGCGCGCAACCGGATGAAGCGCCGCTTCCGGGCACTGCTGGCGCAATGCCTGCCCGACGAGGGCATCGCCGGCGTTGATCATATTATGATCGGCCGCAAGACCGTCCAGGAGGCGGATTTTGCCACCATGAAGGCGGATCTGGAAAAGGGCCTGAAATATCTGGCAAAAAGCTGGACCAAAAATGTTGAAGTCTGTTTTCATCTTCTGCGTGCGATGCTGGCAATGGGGCCCGTCGCGAATCCTGCCTCCGACATGTCGTTTTCTGCCCACTTGCAGTGCCTATACGATCGAGGCGATTGAGAAACATGGTGCAATTAGGGGTAGCTGGCTGGGGGCTAAACGGCTATTGCGCTGCCATCCTTGGGGCGGCTCGGGTTTGACCCGGTGCCTTGATACCCTGAACACCGATCCTTTTTACAACAAATGGCCGAAAGCGGGACGAGATAGTGGACGACAAGCGTAATATTATCATGGCGATACTCCTCACGGGGATTATCCTGTTCGGCTGGCCTTTGCTGATGGAACAATTTTTCCCGGACATGGCCAACAAGAACGAGGTTGTGGAGCAGGCGGATGCGCCCGCAAATGACCAGGTCGCCGGCGACCTCAGCGTTCCGGGCACGGGCAGCGTGAACAGCAGCGCCGATATTGGCACCGCTACCGCACCTGACAAAATCAGGCCATTGGCCACCGTCTTGCGGGAAAATCCCCGCATCCTCATCGATACCCCCCGGCTGCAGGGTTCGGTCAACCTCAAGGGCGGACGCATTGATGATCTCACCCTGACCGATCATACCGTGGATATGAGCAAGGACAGCAAGCCTGTGCGGCTCTTTTCCCCGTCCGGCACCGAAAACGCCTATTTCAGCCGCGTCGGCTGGGCGGGTGACGGCGTCGCGGTTCCCGACGACAATACGATCTGGTCGGCTGACCAGAACCGGCTGACCCCGGACACGCCGGTGACGCTAAGCTGGTCCAACGAGACCGGACAAATCTACCGGATAAAACTGTCGATCGACCCGGACTATCTGATCACCACCGAACAGAGCGTCGTCAATCGCGGTGACAATGCCATTGCGCTCAGGCCTTATGGTCTGATCAACCGGAAACGCGATCTGAACAATGTCCCGGCCAATGAGGCCAGCACCTGGACCATCCACTCCGGTCCGGTCGGCGTCTATGAAGGCGCGGCCAATTATGACGTGGACTACGAGAATCTCGCCGGCGAGGAACCCGGATTTTTGCCGGCCTGTTCGGCACATCTGCGGTTGCCGGAACCAATAGCTACGACAAGGAAGTCAGCTGGCTGGGCTTTACCGACAAATATTGGCTGGGTGCCCTGATCCCGGAAAATATCAACGATGTCGACGCCAAATTCCGTTCCGGCGGCGGCGATATATTCCAGGCGGAAATTGCCAAGAAGAGCGCGCAAATCATCGCCCCCGGCAAACAGCTGACGACCACGACCCGGCTTTTTGCCGGCGCCAAGGAAAACGCGCTGCTGGAAAAATATGAAGCGGAATATGGTATCAAGAATCTGGATCGCGCCATCGACTGGGGCTGGTTCTACTGGTTCGAGAAGCCGCTATTCTATCTGCTCAACTGGCTGTTCAAGCTGGTCGGAAATTTTGGTGTCGCAATTATTTTGATGACCTTCGTCGTGCGCGGCGTCATGTTCCCGATCGCCCAGAAGCAGTTCGCCTCCATGGCACAGATGCGTGCGGTGCAGCCGAAAATGAAGGCAATCCAGGAAAAGCACAAGGACGACAAGCAACAGCAACAGCAGGAAATCATGAAGCTGTACAAGGACGAGAAGGTCAATCCGCTGGCTGGCTGCCTGCCGATTTTCCTGCAAATTCCGATCTTCTTCGCACTGTACAAGGTGTTGATGCTGTCAATCGAGATGCGTCACCAGCCTTTTGCGCTTTGGATCAAGGATCTTAGCGCACCCGATCCGCTGACGCCGGTCAATCTGTTCGGCCTGCTGCCTTTCGATCCGCCAAGCTTTCTGGCCGTCGGCATCTTGCCGATCCTCATGGGCATCACCATGCACTTGCAGTTCAAGCTGAACCCGGCCCCGATGGATCCGATGCAGAAACAGATTTTCAGCATCATGCCATGGATATTGGTGTTCATCATGGCACCCTTCGCCGCCGGCCTGCAGCTCTACTGGACCGTGTCCAACATCCTCACCATCGCGCAACAGAAGTGGCTCTATTCGCGTCACCCGCAGATGAAGGAAATGATGGCCAAGGAAGCAGAAGAAAAAGCGCGGAAAGCCGAAGCTGATAAGGCCAAGGCATGAACCGGCACCTCTTCCTTTCGATGAACGGCGTCTAGATGGACACTCCTCTCAGCCCCAAGCTCTTCTCCGGCCCGATCAGCTTTCTGAAAAGTGCGCCGCAGCTGCAGTTTCTGCCCGATCCGAAGGTCCCGGAAATTGCTTTTGCCGGCCGTTCCAACGTGGGCAAATCGTCGCTGATCAACGCGCTGACCAATCGCAACGGTCTCGCGCGTACGTCCAATACGCCCGGACGGACGCAGGAACTGAATTTTTCGACATTGGCGATCCGCTGATCTTCCGCATTTGCGATATGCCGGGCTATGGCTATGCCAAGCGCCGCCGAAAGTGGTCCAGAAATGGCGCTTCCTGATCAACGACTATCTGCGTGGCCGGGCTGTTCTGAAGCGGACTTTTGTCCTGATCGACTCGCGGCACGGTATCAAGCCGGTCGACGAGGAAGTGATGGAAATGCTCGACAAGGCAGCGGTCAGCTACCGGATCGTGATGACCAAGGTCGACAAGGTGAAGCAGGAACAGCTGGATGCCACGGCCCAGCAAGTGGCGGATATTGCCAAGAAACACCCTGCGGCCCATCCCGATCTGTTGCTGACCTCATCGGAAAAGAAACAGGGAATCGACGAACTTCGGCTTGCGGTGCTCGACGCCGTGCAGAGCTAGAAGCAGCCAAAACTATTCGCCCGGGCAACGCTTTTCTATACACAGACTTCCATATTTGGTTATGGGGCAGACTATGAAACTGATAATCGGAAACAAAGCCTATTCCAGCTGGTCGATGCGCGGCTGGCTGGCGTGCAAGCAGTCGGGCCTGTCCTTTGAAGAACTGACCGTTCCCCTGTTCGGCGACGATTGGGACCATGTCCGCGAAAGCGAGAATTTCGCACCGTCCGGTGGCAAGGTGCCGATCCTCTGGGATGGCGAGACGGTAGTCTGGGACAGTCTGGCGATCATTGACTGGCTGGCCGACAAGACGCACCGCGACCGCTTCTGGCCAAAGGACGAGACCGCACGCGGCATGGCCCGCTCGATGGCCGCCGAAATGCATTCCAGCTTCTTGGCGCTGCGCCGGCAATGCCCGATGAACACACGCAAGATTTATGAAAATCTCGACCTGAGCGACGAGGTCAAGACGGACGCCGCCCGGATTATCGAGCTTTGGGCGCAGGCGCGCGCCCGCTTTGGCAGCGGCGGACCGTTTCTGTTCGGCACCTATGGCGCGGCCGATATCATGTATGCGCCGGTGGTTTCGCGCTTCCAGACTTACGGATTTCGCCTGCCGGGATTTGCCACCAGTTACATGCAGACAATATTGGACCATGAATGGACCGCGCAATGGATGGCTGCGGCGGAGGAAGAGCCATGGGTTATCGAGCGGCTCGAGCAGCCGAAATCGGCAGAAGCTTGAGCAGACGCATATGACCGTACCAACCGCTCTCGAACTGGCCAAACGGCTGATTGCGCAGCCCAGCATCACGCCCGCCACCGGCAGCGTGTTTGATGAACTGGAGGCAATGCTGAAGCCTCTGGGATTTGAGGTGCACCGCTTTGTTGCCGGTGAAGCGCCTGACGGTCCGGTCGAGAATCTGTTCGCCATTCGCAAGGGCAGATCCGGATCCCGGCATGTGGCATATGCCGGGCATCTGGACGTCGTGCCACCCGGCCAGGGCTGGCAGACCGATCCTTTGTTCCGGAGATACGCGGCGATCTCCTTTACGGCCGGGGTGCGGTGGACATGAAAGGCAGCATCGCCGCCTTCGTCCGCGCGCTTCACCAGTTGCCCGACGATCTGGGCACGATCAGCCTGATCATTACCGGTGACGAGGAAGGCCCGGCGCGCTACGGAACGGTCGCGCTGATGGAATATATGGCCGAGCGCGGCATCGTGCCTGATCTGTGTCTCGTCGGCGAGCCGACGTCCGTCCACCGGCTCGGCGACATGATGAAGATCGGCCGCCGCGGATCGGTCAATATGTGGGTGACCGTCAACGGCACGCAGGGCCATGTGGCCTATCCGCAAAATGCCGACAATCCGATCACCAAGCTGGGAAAGATTCTCAGCGAGATAGATTCGCTGCAACTGGATGAAGGCACCGACTGGTTTCAGCCGAGCAATATCGAATTTACCGATCTGCACGTCGGCAATCCCGCCCATAATGTCATTCCCGCCAAGGCCGAGGGCCGGCTGTCGATCCGGTTCAACGACCGCCACAGTGGCGAGAGCCTGAGTGCGATGATCCGCGAGATTGTCGAGCGGCACGGCGGCGAGCTGAAACCGGTGATTTCCGGCGAGCCGTTTCTGACACCGCCGGGCGACTTTTCCGATCTATTGCGTGATGCGATAAGCGGCGCCACCGGGATCCAGCCGGAACTGAGCACCAGCGGCGGCACATCCGATGCGCGTTTCCTGTCAAAAATCTGTCCGGTGATCGAGTTCGGTCTCTGTAACGCCACCATGCACAAGCTGGACGAGGCCGTCGCCATCGATGATCTCGCCACATTGGCGGATATTTACGAGCATTTCGTTTTGCTCGCCACCGCCTGAACCGAGCTTTCCGTCAGCGTCTTCGGCGCAGGATGATATAAAGCGCGCCCGCACCGCCATGACGCGGATGGGCCCGGCGCACCGTGGCAATATGCGAAGCGTGACGGGACGCGGCGAGCCAGTCGGCGATTGCCGCCCGGATCGCGCCACGCCCCCCTCTCGACGGCGCTCTTCGTCGTTCCGCGCCTTGCCGGTAATCAGCAATATCGCGCGATGGCCAGCGGCAATGCTGAGTTCCAGCGCGCTGTCCAGCCGTCCGTGGGCAGACGATAATGTATAACCGTGCAGGTCGACCGTGACATCGGGTTGCACCATGCCCTTCGTCAATCGGCGATCCCACCCGCCATCCAGTCCGTGGCGGGTCGGCACCGGCTTCTGCTCGCGCAGCGGGACGGCTTTGGCGGGTTTTCCGCCGAAGCTTTCCGCAGTTATCGGCCCGGAAATATCGCGCGGCCGTCTGGCTACCGGAAGGCTTTCCGCCCGCTTCACGCGCCCCTGGTCGAGCGGTTCGACGCTCTCGATAAATTTCTGCCAGAGCGCCTTTTCACCGGCGGTAAGGGGCCGGTCGGACATGGTCTAGTTGCCCGGGTTCTGGCGGGCTGCAACGAGCCGCGACACTGTTCCCTTCGGCAGGAAGATCAGCGCCTGTCCGCGCGAGGACATGCCGCCCGCGATTCTGGCCGCTTCCTCGCCGGCACCCCAGAATGTATCGAAACGGTTGGGGCCCTTGATCGCGCCACCGCTATCCTGCGCCACCCACAGGCCGTCGGCGATATCATGTTCCATGTCGAGGAACACCGGCGCGCCCAGTGGCACGAACATCCGGTCTGCGGCGACCGATGTCCGCGCTACCACCGGATGGCCCATCGCGCCCAGCGGACCCGGGCCGGTCAGTTCCTGGAAAAAGACATAGCTCTTGTTTTCGCGCATGATCTTCATGCCCTCTTCGGGATGCGCGCGCAGCCATTCGACAATGCCCTGCATATTGGTCTTGCCGTCGGCGAGCAGGCCGCGTTCGCGCATCACCCGTCCGATACCGGTATAATCGTGGCCGTTCTGTCCGGCGTAACCGATTCGCATGACCGATCCGTCGGGCAGCAACAGCCGGCCGCTGCCCTGGATCTGCAGAAAGAAGAAATCGATATAGTCGCGGGCCCATGCGATCTCGAGACCCTGTCCGGCGAGCGCCCCGTCATCAATGGCCGCCCGGTCCTCGAAGGGCACCAATTTGGTTCCGTCAACCTTGCCGCGGACGCGCTTGTCTTTCAGCGCTTCGGAAAACAGGCCAAGATCGACATCGACGAGATTTGCGGGGCGGCGATAGACCGGGACCTGATACCGGGCGTTGCTGATTCTGGAACCGTCTATCTGCGGTTCGAAATAGCCGGTGGCGAAAGCCTGGCCATCGCCAACCTGCACCGTTTCGAAATAGGAGGTGAAAAAGCGCGCGGCGTCCCGGTCCTGCCAGTTCTGGGCAGCCGTGCATGACAATTGCCAGTCGGCGCCCCTGGTCAGGCCGCTATTGTCCTCGCGCCGGACAAGAGAAGGGCAGCTGGTCCGATAGGATTGCAGCGCCGACGCGGCTTTGGCATCGGTCAGCGCAAGACTGCTAATATCCGGTCCCAGCGCAATGCCGGAACCGGTAGCGCGGTAGAATCATCGCCAATCTTGACGAGCTGGGCCGGATCAACCGGCTCGAATGTCGCCGGCGCGCCGTTTCTGGCGACCGGCGTATAGGCTGGCGGCGTGGCCGCCGGGGTCGGCACATCGCCGGCCACCCATTCGCCATCCGCCTGTGCGGAACGGCTTTGCGCGGCGCCCTGGGGGATGATGGTCATCGAACAGGCGCTGACCAACGCCATGGCTCCGAAAAGCGTCCCGATTTTCATGATCCTGTAGCTCGTCGACCGGGGGTCAGGCCTCATCGGTTTCGTCGAGTCGCCAATTGGGGTCTGCACTGGAGAGATCGCGGCTGAACGTCCAGACATCGTGGGTTTCGGCGGCATCGGATAGGGACCCGCCAATCAGATTGCCCTGCTTGTCCTTGACCACCGCAGCGATATCGGCGTCAAATTGGACGGTGATGCGTGCGACAGGCCGGCGATATTCCGCTGCCGAAATCCGCGCATTGTCGATTCGAACCAGCTGGTTCTCCAGAATCTCGCCGCGTTTTTCACGGGCGTCGATGACTTCGACGAAACTTTCGTAGACATCGTCGTCACAGAGCAATTTCAATTCTTCCTTGTCGCCCTTCCAGAAGGCTTCCAGGATCATGCCATAGGCTGCTTGCGCACCCTCCACGAACCGTCCGACATCGAAATTGCGGTCGGCGCTCAATATTTCGCGCATCCCGGCTTCGGCGTTGCTGTCATAGACCATATTCGGCGCCCCGGCCGTTGCGTTTGCGGGAACGATATCGGGAGTATGCGGCTTGGCATCTTCCAGCGGCCGGCGTTCACTGGCGCGCGGATCGATGTTGCGTGGCATATGTTCCTGCTCATGACCACTTCGCTTGCCCAGCACGGAATAGAGGCGCAGGCCGAGAAAGGCCGCTACCATTGCCAATAATATGATTTCGATGGTCACTTCACAATCCAATCTTTTCTTTGACCCTATACATAGGCGGAAACAGGGGCGGTTTCAAATAGCATTGATGAAAAAGCCGTTTTGCCCCAATTGGTCGTCTCCTTCTATCGCCCGATTTGTGAACCTGTGCTTACAAACGGGTGCCTGTGCAGGGCATCCGAACGGGGGTTTACTCTTTCATTGCCCTCGGTTCTTTCCCCTGCTAGGCGCGCAGCGAATGGCGCGGCAAGATGCGCCAAAGGACATGTTTGACTGTTTATTCCGAAAGGACAGGCCCGATGGCTGACGAGAATGAAAAAGACGAAAGCAAAATGGAACCGAGCGGGAATGTGACGACTCCGGATCCCCTTGCCAATGGCGCCGATACCCAGCCGCAAATCGGCGTGATTTCGCAATATGTGAAAGATCTTTCGGTCGAAAATCCCAATGCGCCGGACGTCTACCAGTGGAATGCACAGCCTCAGATCGACGTGCAGTTCAATATCGGCTCCTCGCAGATTTCCGATGAAGTCCATGAAGTCGAACTGAAAATCGACGTGACCGCGAAAGCGGACGAAGGCGTCGCCTTTGCCATCGAGCTGCTCTATTGCGGTCTTTTCGGGCTGCGCAATGTTCCCGAGGAGCAGGCCCATCCATTCCTGTTTGCCGAAGCCCCGCGGCTTCTCTTTCCCTTCGCCCGGTCGATCATTGCCGACGCCGTTCGCGATGCCGGCTTCCAGGCCCTGTTGCTCGAGCCGATCGATTTCACGGCGCTCTATCTGCAACAGCGCGAGCAGATGGCAGCCCAGCAGGCAGGCGAGCAACCGGTTGGTAACGCCTAGACAATCTTGCTAGGATAGCAGGGATGAACCTGCTGAAATCCACCGGAACGATTGCCGGACTGACGCTTGTCAGCCGCATTTTCGGCTTTGTCCGCGATATCATGCTGGCCCGTGTTCTCGGGGCCGGTGCTGCAGCCGACGCCTGGCAACTGGCTTTCCAGCTGCCCAATATCTTCCGCCGGCTGTTTGCCGAAGGCGCTTTCTCGGCCGCTTTTGTGCCGCTGTTCAACCGCAAGATGGAAGCGGATGAGGACCGGACAGCGGCGCAGAATTTCGCCGTTGACGTGCTGTCGGTATTTGTTCCCCTGCTACTCGTCTTTTCGGCGATCATGATGCTCGCCATGCCGGGCATCATCTGGCTGATCGACGATTTCGGAAGAGGCGGCCGGACCGACGGTTTTTCGGTTTCGCTGGCCCGGATAACCTTCCCCTATCTCGGCCTGATCAGCATCACCACCCTGTTTGCGGCGATATTGAATTCGCTGAGCAAGTTCGCGGCAGCGGCGGCGGCACCGATCATGCTCAATATCTGCATGATCAGCGCGCTGCTTGCGGCCCATTTTGTCAATGACGGCAACGACCCGCGCCAGACCGCCTATTTTCTGGCGGTTGCCGTGGCCACGGCCGGGCTGGTACAAATGCTCTGGCTCTATTACTGGGCGCGCAAGACCGGCTTTCGCTTTCCGCTCAAAATGCCGAAATTCAATGCCGATGTGAAAGAGCTGGGCGTGCTTATCCTGCCGGCTGTATTCGGTGCCGGCATCTACCAGATCAGCCGCTTCATCGATCTCTTCTTCCTCGGGCGCTTGCCGGAAGGATCGTTCGTCTATCTGGCAATGGCGGACCGGCTGAACCAGTTGCCGCTCGGAATTATTGGCATTGCTCTTGGCACCGCCATCCTCCCGGCGCTGTCGCGCTTCATCGCCAAGGACGATCTGGGCGGCGCCCAGCGTCTGCAAAGCAACGCCATCGAACTGGGTCTGCTGCTCACCATTCCGGCAGCCATAGCCCTGTTTTTGCTGCCGGACCACTGGTCACATCCTTCTACGTCGGCGGCAATTTTACCGCTGCCGATGGCCAGACCACCGCTGCGGTTGTCGCCGCGCTGGTCGTCGGATTGCCCGCCTATGTGCTGGTGAAAGTGCTGATCCCGGGCTTTTTCGCGCGCAAGGATACGAAAACGCCGGTCTATACCGCCGCCATTTCGCTGGTCATCAACATCACGCTCAACCTGTTGCTGATCCCGCTCTACGGGATCACGGGATTGGCCGTTGCCGGCGCGATTGCGGCCTGGTGCAATTGCGTGATGCTCTACACGATGCTCCACCGCCGCGGGCATTTTCATCTGGAATGGACATTGTTGCTCCGGATCGGCCGGATCACGCTGTCCGCTGCCGGCATGGCGGTCGTGCTGGTCTATGCTGCGCCGATCGGCGACGGACTCTATGACGGCACGATCTGGCAGCGGGTCGGATCTATCACCGCTCTGGTCAGCGTCGGTGGACTGGTTTATGCGGCGCTGGCATGGCTGACCGGCGCGATCGATCGCGACAAGATCACCATGTTGACCAAGAAGAAGGCGGCGGAAGATGCCGCAAGCGAAGGAAGTTAAGACAATGCGGACAGTATCGGGCATCCAGCCAACGGGGAATCTCCATCTCGGCAACTATCTGGGCGCGATCAAGAACTGGGTGAAGATGCAGGACGAGAGCGAATGCCTGTTCTTCCTCGCCGATCTGCACGCCATCACCGTCCACAACGACCCCGCTGAACTGGCCACCAACTGCCGCGAAATGGTCGCAGCGCTGGTTGCCGCCGGGGTGGATCCCGACAAATCGATCCTGTTCAACCAGCGCGCGTGCCGGCCCATCCTGAACTGGCGTGGATGCTGATTTGCAACACGCCGATGGGCTGGCTGGACCGGATGACGCAGTTCAAGGAAAAATCCGGCAAGCACAAACAGCGCTCCTCGCTGGGCCTGCTGGGCTATCCGGTGCTGCAGGCGGCCGATGTCCTGCTCTATCAGACCACTCATGTTCCGGTCGGCGACGACCAGAAACAGCATCTCGAACTGGCCCGCGACATTGCGACGAAGTTCAACAGCGATACCGGAACCGAAACCTTCACCCTGCCCGAGCCGTTTATTGGCAAGACGGCGGCGAGGATCATGAGCCTGCGCGACGGCAAAGCAAAAATGAGCAAGTCGGACCCGTCCGATCTCAGCCGGATCAACATGACCGACGATGACGAGACAATTGCACGGAAATTCAAGAAGGCAAAGACCGATCCGGAACCGTTGCCCGACAATATGGACGATCTGGCAGAGCGGGCGGAAGCCAGGAATCTGGTCGGCATCTATGCTGCGCTGGCCGACCTCTCGCAAGAGGCTGTGCTTGCCGAATATGCGGGCAAAGGCTTTGGCGACTTCAAACCGGCGCTGGCCGATCTGGCGGTGAGCAAATTGTCACCCATTCGCCAGCGGTTCGAGGAATTGCGCAAGGACGAGACTGCGATCGACACGATTTTACGCAATGGTTCGGAAAAAGCCTCCACAATGGCACGGCCGACAGTAGAAGCCGCCTATGCAGCCCTGGGGTTGTTGCGAAACTAGCCGGTCAGCCAAATACGCTAACCATCTTCCGCGCAATAGACTTGCCTGCATCACCATTTCCGGTAAATGCTAGACCATGGATATTATCTCAATACGCGGCGGAAACCGCCTCTCCGGTACGATCCCCATTTCGGGAGCCAAGAATAGCGCCCTGACCTTGCTGCCTTGCGCGCTGCTGACCGACGAACCGGTCACCCTGCGCAATTTGCCGCGGCTGGCCGACGTCGACAGTTTCGGACATCTGCTCAACCAGCTGGGTGTTTCGACCACGATCGAAGGCGCGAGGCCGGAAGATTTCGGGCGGGTGATGACGCTGAAAGCGGGCCGGATCACCTCGACCGAAGCGCCTTATGATATCGTCCGCAAGATGCGCGCCTCCATATTGGTTCTGGGGCCCTTGCTGGCGCGGGCCGGCGAATGCCGGGTATCGCTGCCCGGCGGCTGCGCGATCGGCAACCGGCCGATCGACCTTCATCTGAAAGCGATCGAGGCGCTCGGCGCGACCATCGAGACCACCAGCGGCTATGTGATTGCGCGCGTTCCCGACGGCGGCTTGCCCGGCGGCGATTTCACCTTTCCGGTCGTCTCGGTCGGCGCGACGGAAAATGCCTTGATGGCAGCAGTGCTGGCGAATGGCACCAGTGTCCTCAAGAACGCAGCGCGCGAACCCGAAATTGTCGACCTGTGCAATATGCTCGTCGCCATGGGTGCGGAAATCGAGGGCATCGGCTCTTCAACACTCACGATAACCGGCGTCGATCGGCTGCACGGCTGCACCTATCGGGTCATGTCGGACCGGATCGAAGCGGGCAGCTATGCCTGCGCAGTCGGCATCGCCGGTGGCGAGGTCGATCTGCTGGCCGCCAAGGCCGACGAGATGGAAGCGACACTGGATGCGCTGCGGCTCGCCGGTCTGAATATCGACGTCCACGCCAAAGGCATAAGAGTGGCTTCCGACGGCAAGCTCAAACCGCTGACTCTGTCCACCGCTCCCTATCCCGGCCTTGCTACCGATATGCAGGCGCAGCTGATGGCGATGCTCTGCCTCGCCGATGGCGCCAGCGTGCTGACCGAAACGATTTTCGAAAACCGCTATATGCACGTCCCGGAACTCAACCGGATGGGCGCGGATATCGAGACCAAGGGTCGCACTGCCGTGGTAAGAGGCGTGCAGAAACTGACCGGCGCGCCGGTCATGGCAACCGACCTGCGGGCCTCGATGAGCCTGGCGATTGCCGGACTGGCAGCAGAGGGCGAAACCCGCCTGCAACGCATCTACCATCTTGACCGCGGCTATGAACGGCTGGAAGAAAAACTGGCGGCGGTCGGAGCGGATATCGAGCGGATCGGCGGCGATTGACCCCCTCTCGCTAGCACTTATGGCAGCTTGTCTTTGCGGCGCTTTTGCCGTGTAGTCTCCCTATAATCAGGAGAGGACGAGTCCATGTTTTCAGGGCCGATAGAAGACCGTTTGGCAATCCGCGAACTGCACGATGCCTATTGCGATGCCGTGCTGCGCAAAGACCCGGATGACTGGGGCGCCTTGTGGACGGAAGATGCTGTCTGGTCGCTGATGGGCACCGAAGTGGTCGGCCGCGAGAATATCGTCAATCTCTGGAACGGTGCCATGGCCCAGTTCGACGCCGTCAGCTTTCTGGGCATACCCGCCAGTCTGGAAGTGACGGGTGACACGGCATCCGGTCGCTATCAAACGCACGAGATATTGGTGGAAAAGGGCGAACCCCGGGTAGCCGGCGGCCGCTATGACGATGAATTTGTCAAGGTCGATGGCCAGTGGCTCTACAGCAAACGCATCTTTGTCGTCGTCGCGCAATTTGGCGGAAACAAGCTTTAAGGGAGTATCGCAATGGCGAAAATATTGATCGCTGCGCATATCGACGTGGAACCGGCAACCCGCGAAGAATGTCTGAAGAAGGCCCAGCCTTTCATCGACGGCGCGCTGAGCCAGGAAGGCTGCCTCTGCTACAGTTGGGCCGCCGACATGCATAACCCCTCGCGCATCGAAGTGTTCGAGGAATGGACCGACGAGGAAGCCCTCGCCCGGCATTTCCAGAATGTCCATTATGCCAATATGCTCGCCCATATCGGCAGCTTCGGCCTGATCAACGCCGTCAGCGCCAAATATCGGGTGGATGCCGAAGGGCCGGTTTATAATGCGGACGGCAAACCCACCCCGTCTTTTGACTAGTATAAGCAGGAACCTGTGATGAACGAAGCTGTATCCAAATCCCTTTTTCAACCGGACATTCTGGTCGATCCGTTCGACTTTTACGAAGAGAAGCGCGCGGAAAGCCCGGTATTTTTCGACGAAGCCAGCGGCACCTATGTCGTGCTGGATTATGACCTGATTTCCGAAGCCGTCGGCCGGCTGGACGATTTTTCCAACAATTTCAATGCACTGCTTTCTGGCGGAAAAACCGAGGAAGAGCTGGAAAATGACGAGGAGCTGCAGGCGATCCAGTCCCAGGGCTGGCCCCAGGTCAATACCCTGCTGACCGCCGACCAGCCGGTGCACACGCGGTTCCGCAAACTGGTCAATCTCGCTTTCTCGATGCCGAAGGTGAACAAGCTGGAAGACAGCATGCGGGTGATGTCGAACGAACTGATCGACAATTTCATCGACAAGGGCGAATGCGAATTTGTCGAAGAATATGCCGTGCCGATGCCGGTTCGCACAATTGCCGTGCAGCTCGGTCTCGACGTGGCCGATGCCCATACGATCAAGCGCTGGACCAATGCGTTCGTCGATCGCCTGTCCGGCATGATGACCCGCGAACGGCAGCTGGAGACCGAGCGCGAAGTTGTCGAATATCAGCACGCGCTGAAAGCCAATATGGACGAGCGGCGCAAGGAAGCGAAGAACGATATCCTCTCCGATCTGGTCACGCCCGGGTCGATGGCGAACGTCCGCTTGATGACGCAGAATCTTTGTCGATCGTCCAGCAATTGATGGTCGCTGGCAATGAAACCACGACGGCGGCGCTGGCCGAGGGCATGCGGCTTTTCGCCACCAATCCGGACCAGTATAAGAAAATCCAGGACGATCCGTCGCTGATCCCCAATGCGGTCGAGGAGGTGCTGCGCATGTCGAGCGGCTCCTCGGGTATCTGGCGGGTGATGCACCGCGATGCCGAGCTGGGCGGCGTGATGCTGCCCAAGGGCGCGATGGTGATGATGCGTTATCACGCTGCTAACCGCGATCCCAAGCAATTTGAAAATCCGAACGAATTCCGGGTCGACCGCAAGAATGCGCGCACCCATATGGCGTTCGGCAAGGGCATCCATATGTGCGTCGGCAATATGCTGTCGCGCAAGGAAATGACCGTATCCTTTCAGCAGTTCGCCCAGCGGATGGACAATATCCGGCTCAAGGAGGGCGCGGAACTGCACTATCCGCCCAATATGATGCTGCGGGGACTGGCCAATCTGCCGATCGAGTTCGACAAGAAATAGACCAGGAACAGGCCAGGAAACGGGAAGATATAATGGGCATGATGGACGGAAAAGTCGCGCTGATATCGGGCGGCGCAGAAGGCATTGGCGGGACCGCCGGACGGCGGGTAGTCGAAGAAGGCGGCTCGGTGATGCTGGCCGATATCCAGATCGACAAGGCGAAGAAACTCGCGGCCTCTCTGGGCGACCGCGCCGATGCGGTGGAACTGGATGTCCGCGAACTCGACCAGTGGCAAGCCGCTGTCGATGCTACGAAGAAGCGCTTCGGCAAGATGACGACGCTGTTCAATGTCGCAGGTATTTCGGAACCCGGATCAGTCGACGAGGTCGATCTCGAAAGCTGGAACCGCACCATCGATATCAACATGCAGGGCACTTTCTACGGCTGCCGTGTCGGACTGCCTGCGATCCTCGAAAGCGGCGAAGACGGCGCGATCGTCAATATCGGTTCGATGCTCGCCATGCGCCCCGGCGCGCAGTTCGCAGCCTATTGCGCCAGCAAGGCCGCAGTGACATCGCTGAGCAAGTCGCTCGCGCTCCACTGTGCCGCGGAGAAATATCCGGTGCGGGTGAATACCGTCCACCCCGGCGCGATCGACACGCCGATGTACCAGCGTTATCTGGCCGCCTATCCCGGACCGCATGACGAAGCGGTCGAATTGTTCAACCGCAACCATCCGATCAACCGGGTCGGTCAGGCGGTCGAGGTCGCCAATGCGATGCTATGGCTGGCCAGCGACCTGAGCAGCTTCACCACGGCCAATGACATCACCGTCGACGGTGGCGGCAGCTACCGCGAATAAGGCGGACGAAAAAAAGGTGGCCGGCGCGGGCCACCTTTGTCAGCCGGCGATGTGCATGGCGCAACCCGGCGTTGCTATTTTACGAACTAGCGGCCGTTGCTCGCAACGATGTCGACAACCGTGCCGCCGCCCGAGCGCTTGTTGAGGGTGATCACATAGGCGCTGTCCTGGTTCGGCTTCGATCCACCGAGCACGTGCTCGCTGCCGCGCAACAGATATTCCGCGTCATATCCGCCCTGCTTGGCCTTGGTATAATAGAAGTCGACAATATTCTTGATCGGCGTTGCGGTGGTAAAGCTGACCACCCGAAGATCGCATTTTCCGGCCGCTTCCTGCACATTTGCTTTCGGATAGACCGCAAATTCGGGCGGCATGCGGTTGGCCCAGGCCATATCGTAAGTCAGTTTTTCCTTGCAGACCGGCTTGCTCTGACGCGCTTCCTGCAATTCGGCTTTGTCACCGAGCGTCAGGGTCTCGTCGTCGGAGGTCATCTGGCGCGGCTTTGGTGCGCTCTGGATTTTGCCACCTAGGGCGGCTTTGGCCGCGGCACTGCCGTCTTCCCCCGTGCCGGGAGGCACCGATCCGTCCGCCGCGCCATTGGCCCCGCGAATGGCGTTGCGGTTCGCCTGATCGGTAAGTTCCGGATCCACCAATATCGCATCTTCCAGCGCGTCATTCATCGCCGGATCGGAGGTCAGATTGTCGTCCAGCTTTGCCAGTTCTTCTTCGCTGGCTTCGTTGCTGCCGCATGCTGCAAGCGTCAGGGGCAGCGCGAAAGCCGCTGCCGACAGCCATAAGGTTCGGGAAAGATTAGACATGCAATTTGCTCCTGAATTTAGGGAAACACATGCATAAAAAGCGTTAATATTTCGTTAGGGAAACTGGTTAATCCGGTGACATTTTGTTAACATTTTGTCCTGAATCGGGAATTCAACCGAACGTATCCGGCCCGTCCATCTCCCCGAAGCGGATCAGCCGGGAGGTCAGAACGGCAGCCTGGCGATTGACGACTGCTTTCTTATACTCCGGATCGGTGACCATTTCCATAAACGCACCGCTATTGGGATAGCGCGCGATGAAGGAGGAATCCCACCGCTTGTCGTCGGGGCCGATTACCATGCATTCCATCTGCCCGCGCCAGATCACCGTTCCGCCGACCCGCTGGAAAATCGGACCGCTGGTCTTGCCATATTCCTCATAGGCGCGCGCGCCGCTCCACCCTTGCCGGCATTGGGATGATCCTCCGGATATTGCGCATGTTCGTGAAAACGCAGGAGATTGAGCATGTTGATCGGCACGTCGCGCGGCAGCGCCTTGAATGCGTCGAAACTTTCCCGCGTGGGGTCGAGATAGCGGTCTTCGGCCATGGCCTGCTCTCCTACTGGAATTTCTTTCTGTTCTCCTGCCATTGTTCGCGGGATTGCCCCCAGTCGTCAACCCTTGCGACGATATAGGGTTCGGGCAGTTGCGTCGGCCCCCTGTTGGTCGAACCAAGCCGCTGGGCCAATTTGATCGAGGCGAGATTGTCGGGATCGATAGTATGGCAAATGTCATCCCAGCCCAGCGTATCGACGGCATAGTTCATGCTCGCGACCGCGGCTTCCAGCGCATAGCCCTGGCCCGCATATTCGGGCGCAACAGCCCAGCCCACCTCGCGCGCCGGCCAGCCGTCCGGATACCACGGACCGATCCGGCCTATCCATGCGCCACTATCCTTGAGGATCAGGGAAAACATCGCATAGCCGCGGACATGCCAGGCCCCGACCATGGCGCACAGGTCGCGCCAGCTTTCGGCGCGGCTCTTGACGCCGCCGATATAGGTCATCGTGTCGGCATCCGACTGGAACCTGGCCCAGGCGTCGAAATCATCGGCATTGGGCGGACGCAAAATCAGCCGTTCCGTTTCAATCTGCAAAGAAGCTATATCCGTCATCAAACCTGTTCCCTCCCCGGCGCATTTGGCCCGTTCATATCACAATCGCTTGAAATACAAGTGATCTATTCCTATAATACAGTTATGTTCAATATAATCTCCATTCTCATCGGCATCATTGCCCTCATCCTGTCCTTCATAGGGTTGGTTCCGCTGCTCGGCTGGACCAACTGGCTGATTCTCCCGATTGCCGGGGTCGGCGCGCTGTTCGGCCTGATCTCGTCGCGCACCAGCGGCATGTATTTCTGCATGATCGTCATGGGCATCTGCGCCTTCCGGCTGTGGATCGGCGGCGGCATCATCTGATCCTCCGGCCGGGTTTCCCGGCCAGTAGCATTTCTTGATTGCTCGGCAGCAACCCGGGGCTTAAGCGCTGGAACATGTCCAGCGCGCTCTCCTCCAGCCGAATCGGCCTTGTTCAGGCGCTGACCGCTTGCATCTTCTGGGGCCTGATGCCGGTCTATTTCAAGCTGCTGCAAAATGTCGGCGCGCTGGAAGTGGTTGCCCATCGTATCGTCTGGTCGGTGCCGCTGTTGCTCGTCATCCTCTATTTTCGCAAAAATCTTGTCGGTCTGGCATCCGCACTGGCGGATCGCAGACTGCGTCTGGCCATGCTGGCGAGCGCCTCGCTGATTGCTGCCAACTGGCTCATCTATGTCTGGGCCGTGCACGAGGATCATATTCTCGCGGCCAGTCTCGGCTATTTTATCAGCCCGCTGCTCAGCGTATTGATGGGCAGGCTGTTTCTGGGCGAAAAGCTCTCCCGGAAAAGTGGATCGCGATCGCAATAGCCACCGCCGGGGTTTCGGTTCTGGCGCTGCAGGCTCTCGATACGCTCTGGATCAGTCTCGCCCTCGCTATCAGCTGGAGCAGCTACGGACTGGTGCGCAAGATCGCCGACATCGGTCCGATCGTCGGGCTGACCGCGGAAACCGGCATGTTGTTCCTGCCGTTCACCCTGCTGCTGATCTGGCTGACCATGTCCACACCCTCCTCGGCTTCCGGCCTGCATCTCGGCGATGATCGCACCATCGACCTGTTGCTGATCGGCGGTTCCATCGTCACCGCTATCCCGTTGCTGCTGTTTGCTTCGGCGGTCAAGAAAATGACCCTCGGCGCCATCGGCCTGCTGAATTATCTCGCGCCGACGATCCAGTTTCTGGTCGGCGTCCTGATCTACAGGGAGCCGCTGACACCGTCGCACATCATTTGTTTCATGCTGATCTGGACCAGTCTCGCGATCTTTTCGACCGATTCCTATCTGACCGGAAAAGCCGAACGGAAACCGCAATCTGCCTGATATTTCCGATGGTTCAGGATGACAGGAAGCGCCAGTTCAGTTGCGCGCCGGCATGGAAGGGAACGAGTTTCGAGCCGGCCGATTCGATTGCATCCGGCACGGCTGTCCCGCTCCGCTCCAGACTGACCATGGTTTCGTTGACCGGCAGGCCATAGAATTGCGGGCCGTGTAGCGACGCAAAACCTTCCAGCCGGTCGAGCGCACCCTCTTCGTCAAACACGACCGCATAGCTTTCCAGCGCATAAGGCGCGTTGAAAATGCCTGCGCAACCGCAGGCCGATTCCTTGGCATGGATTTCATGCGGCGCGCTGTCGGTGCCGAGGAAATATTTCGGAGAGCCGGAAGTCGCCGCCTTGCGCAGGGCCAGCCGGTGCATTTCGCGCTTTGCCACCGGCAGGCAATAAGCGTGCGGACGCATGCCGCCGGTGAACATGGCGTTGCGATTGATATGCAGATGGTGCGGCGTGATTGTCGCCGCGACATTCGGGCCGCAGCTGTCGACGAAATGGACCGCCTGTTCGGTGGTGATATGTTCGAATACGATTTTCAGATCGGGCAGGGCCGCGATCAGCCCCTTCATCACCCGTTCGATAAACACCGCTTCGCGATCAAATATGTCGATATCGCCATCGGTCACTTCGCCATGGACGAGCAGCGGCATGCCGATCGCCTGCATCCGCTCGAGCACCGGCATGATATGCGCCACATCGGTAACGCCGTGGGCGCTGTTGGTGGTGGCATTGGCAGGATAGAGTTTCGCGGCGGTAAAGATACCGGCGGCGTGCCCCGCAGCGATGTCGTCTGCATCGGCATCATCGGTCAGATAGCAGGTCATCAGCGGTGTGAAATCGGATCCTGCGGGCAAGGCTGCGATGATCCGGTCGCGATAGGCGGCGGCGCTGGCGGCGCTGGTCACCGGTGGCGAAAGATTGGGCATGACGATCGCCCGGCCGAATTGCTTCGCGGTAAAAGATGCAACCGCTTCGAGCATCGCGCCGTCACGGAGGTGGACGTGCCAGTCGTCAGGGCGGCGTAAGGTGATCGTGTCGGTCATATAGCTCCGTGCAAAGGCTTGGTTTTTCGCTTCGCACACCCTACCTAAATGGCATGACCGAAACCAGACTTAATGACCGTTCCATCATCCGTCTCTCGGCAACCGATGGATCGGAAGATATCCGCGCGTTTCTGCAAGGGCTGGTGACGCAGGATATGACCGCTGTGGCAGAGGGTGCACCGCAATGGTCGGCACTGCTGACCGCACAGGGCAAAGTCCTGCTCGATTTCTTCCTGTGGGCCGACGGCAATGATATCCTGATCGACTGCGAAGGGGATCAGGCCGGCGCGCTGGTCAAAAGGCTGAAGCTCTATCGGCTGCGCCGCAAGATCGACATCGCCCGGGACGATAGCCTTGCGGTGCACTGGGCCCTGGATGCCGGAGACCGGCCAGTCGATCCGCGATTGGCTGGATTGGGCCACCGCTGGCTGGCCGATACGGACGCTGGGGAAGCCGCCGATGAAGCCTATCGCAAACACCGTCTGTCACTCGGCGTGACCGAGGGCGCTGCGGAACTGGGCAGCGACAAGACGCTTTGGCTCGAATGCAATGCCGCCGAACTCAATGGCGTCAGCTTCACCAAGGGATGTTACGTCGGACAGGAAAATACCGCGCGGATGAATTACCGGCAAAAGGTCAACCGGCGGCTGGTCGTCGTTCCGATTGCGCAGGCCGATGAAAAGCGCCAGCGCATCGCCTATCCTGATTATGACCTGTCGGTGGAACATCGTCGTGTTGACGATTTGACAGCGCTCGATCTGCCGGACTGGCTGGCGAGAGCGCTTTAGCAACGAATAGGCGGACATCGGCTTCCGCCGCTGCCCGCCATTGTCTTCGTTAAACCTGGCGTCGCTTAAGCAGCGTCGCTTTCTTCGGTTGCCTTGGGTTTCATCACCCGTTTTTACGAGCCGGCTTCTTTTCGACTTCGACTTCGGTCGACTGCGAAATTGCCGGTGGCAGAGCGCTGGCGTCCAGGCCGTTGCTCTCGCCATTTTTTCCGATGTTTCGCTGCGAGCCGGTGCGGCTTCGACTTTGCGGGGGCGCCGGCTGCGAACCGGTTTTTCTCTTCAGGCGCGTCGTTCGCGGCGGTCTCGTCCTGATCGTTGCGATCATCGCGTTTCGGACGATTTTGCTGCGCCTGCTGCGGACGGCTGCGCTGTCCATTGCCATCATTGTCGCCGGAATCATCCTGGCCATTGCCGCGATTGTCGCTGCGGTTGTCCGTACGGTTATCCGAACGATTGTCTCCGCGCGGTTCTTCACGGGCAAGCCGCTGTTCTTCGCGGCGGGCAATCGTGTCGGCGTTGACCCGGAAATAATGGTCGGCAAATTGATGATAATATTCGGCCTGGACGCGGTCGCCATTGACCTGAGCGTCCTGCGCCATTTTCTTGTATTTATCGAGCATTTGCGCTGCGTTGCCGCGCGCGCGGTTGTCGATCCGGTTATCGCGATCCGATCCACCACCGCGGTTGCCCTGCGGGCGGTTATTGGTGTTCCGGCTGCGCCCACGGCGGCCAGGCTGACGATTGTTCATCAAATTTTAGGTATCCTTATACCGATAATAAACTTGGTCTTTCTCAAGTCATAGCCACACTGCGGTGGCGATTGCGCTGCGGACAACCCGTCCACAGCGGCCCATACAAGACAAATGCACGCCGAAAACCAGCAACATTATCGAGTTGGGGGCAGGCCAGAGATTTAGGGAAAAAGCCAGAAATCCTCTGGGCCTTCGCAAGTCTTAGCGAGTCGCTCGGTCAAAACCAAGCCCTTTTTAGCGGCGGAGCACCAGCAACCGGTCGTTTCCGCCCAAATCCTGTTTTAACTCAACATGATAGCCACTATCTGCAGCCAGTCTGGAAACCGGTTTCGCCTGATCAAAGCCGATCTCCAGCAAGGCGATTCCGGCTGGGGAGAGCAGTTTTTCCAGCGCGGGGATGATGATCCGGTAATCATCCAGCCCGTCTTTCCCGGCGAACAGGGCCTGGTGCGGTTCGAAACCGGCGACATCCGCAGACAATCGCGCGCCAGTTGCGACATAGGGCGGGTTGGCGAGGACCAGATCGAAGCCGGAGCCAAGCGAATTTGTCCAATCTGCACCCGCCCAGTCCAGCAGCACGAAGCGGGCACGGTCAGCCAGTCCCAATGCATCGGCATTATTGTGCGCAATCTGCAGGGCGGCAGCGCTGGCGTCCATACCCAGACCCCGGGCTTGCGGAAATTCGTGCAGGGCGGCGAGCAGCAGCGCACCGCTACCCGTGCCCAGATCGACGATCCGTGGCGGAGGTGTGGGCGCGAAAAGGCGCACCGCTTCCTCGATCAGCAATTCGCTGTCGGGCCGCGGGATCAGCACGTCGGAGGTGACCTGAAAATCGAGGCCCCAGAATTCCTTGCTGCCAATGATATGCGCGATCGGCTCGGACCGCTGGCGGCGTTCCACCAGGCTTGCGAATTGCGCTGGCGCCTCCAGCTGCGGGAGGTTCAGCAGCAGTTCGGACCGGGCGATCTGCAACGCATGGGCCAGCAGCAATTCCGCGTCGAGCCGCGGGCTGTCGGAAATGGTGGACAGCCTCTGCGTCGCTTCGCGCAAGGCGCCGGCGGCATCACCCATCCAGATTGGCGAGCCGGCTGGCTTCATCCTCCGCGATCAGTGCATCAACCAGTTCGCCAAGCGCACCGCCCTCTACAATTTCCGGCAATTTGTGCAGCGTCAGGTTGATCCGGTGGTCGGTGACCCGGCCCTGCGGATAATTATAGGTGCGGATGCGCTCGCTGCGGTCGCCGGAACCGACCATCGACTTGCGCGCTTCGGCTTCCTCGCTCTGCACCGCATCGCGTTCCTGCTCGTAAAGCCGCGCTGCCAGCACCTTCATCGCCTGCGCCTTGTTCTTGTGCTGCGACTTGCCGTCCTGGCATTGCACCACGAGACCTGTCGGCAAGTGGGTGATCCGGATCGCGCTGTCGGTCTTGTTCACATGCTGGCCACCGGCGCCGCTTGCCCGATAGGTGTCGATGCGCAGATCCTCGGTGCGGATCTTGATATCGACTTCTTCGGGTTCCGGCAGAATCGCAACCGTCGCCGCAGACGTGTGAATACGCCCGCCACTTTCGGTTTCCGGCACCCGCTGGACCCGGTGGACGCCGGATTCAAACTTCAGCTTGGCGAACACGCCCTTGCCCTGGATATTGGCGACGACTTCCTTGAAGCCGCCGACTTCCGAAGCATTGGCGGAAATCATCTCGACCTTCCAGCCTGATCCTCGGCATAGCGCGTGTACATGCGGAAAAGGTCGCCGGCGAAAAGCGCGGCCTCGTCACCACCAGTACCGGCGCGGATTTCGAGCATCGCAGGCCGGTCATCAGCGCTGTCCTTGGGCAGCAATTGCAGCGCCAAAGCATGTTCGGCTTTCTCCAGCGCCTTCTTCACGCCGTCGACCTCGTCAGCCGCCATCGCCTTCATCTCGGCGTCATCGCCGGCCAGCATCTCGGCCAGTCCATCCTGCTCGTCCCGCAGGCTTTTGACCTTGGCCGCCGCTTCGGCGACCGGTTCGATCTCGGCATATTCCTTGGAAACGGAGACGAATTTGTCGCTGTCGAGATCGCCCGAGGCCATCATCGCCTGCAGTTCGGCAAAGCGCGCCTCGATCTGGGCCAGTCTCTGGGGGGTGATGGTGGTCATGCAGTCAGCGCCTCGACCAGACCGCCGAGCACGATCTCGCGCTGATCACCGGTGGCCAGATTCTTGACCGCAGCGACGCCGTTGGCCAGTTCATTCTCGCCGATAATCACCGCATGGGCCGCCCCCGCCGCATTGGCCTTCTGCATCCGCTTTTTCATATTGCCCTTATAGGCCATTTCGCAACTGACGCCGGCCCGGCGCAATTCGGCCATCAGCTTCGTCGCCGCCGCTTCGCAGCCATCGCCCAGCGGAATGAAA
>NZ_PYIA01000029.1:0-2536 GCF_013265645.1 Sphingopyxis sp. BSNA05
ATTGTCAACGGCGGAGTAAAATCAGGCCATATGGCGGCGCAAAAGTAGACCAGTTTTTGGTTGAGCGTGATGGGTGCAAATGGCGGCGGCCAGTCAGCCGCGCTCCCCAAATAGCTGGCGGTTGACTGGCCGCTTTGGCCCGTCAGGGCCAAATCTGGATTGGCTGGATCAGGTGGCGGCTTTTGCCTTCCGGGCACGGCTTTGGCCGAGTCGATAGCTGTCGCCATTCATCTCGAGGATGTTGACGTGGTGGGTCAGCCGATCGAGCAGTGCTCCGGTCAGACGTTCGGTGCCGAAGGTTTCGGTCCATTCGTCGAATGGCAAATTGCTGGTTATCATCGTGGAGCCGCGCTCATAGCGCTGCGAGATCAGTTCGAACAAGAGCTCTGCACCGGTCTTGGACAATGGCACAAAGCCCAACTCGTCGATGATGAGCAGCTTGACCGCGGCCAGCTGCTTTTGCAGGCGGAGCAGACGGCGCTCGTCTCGGGCTTCCATCATCTCGTTGACCAGCGTCGCGGCGGTGGTGAAGCTGACCGAGAGGCCCTTCTGGCAGGCAGCCAGCCCAAGTCCGAGGGCGACATGGGTCTTGCCTGTGCCGCTCGGGCCAAGGGCGATGACATTCTCGCGCCGGTCGATCCATTCGCAGCGGGCCAGTTCCAGCACCTGCATCTTGTTCAGCTTTGGGATCGCCTTGAAGTCGAAGCTGTCGAGGCTCTTGGTGGCCGGGAATTTCGCGGCCTTGATACGGCGTTCGATCATTCTGCGCTCGCGATCGATCAGCTCCAGCTCGACCAGACGTCCCAGGAACTGGACATGATCCAGCCCCTCGGCGGCGCACTGGCGCGCGAGCTTTTCATACTCGCGCAGGAATGTCGGCAGCTTCAGCGTCTTCAGATGATCGGCCAGCAGGATCTTCGGCGCGTCGGTCATTCCGCCGGCTCCGTCATCAGGGCCATGTAGCTGGCGGCCGATGTGGTCTCGACATTGGCGCGCGGCAGGTAGGGATAGACATCGAGGTCGAGCTTCGGCGGCCGTTTCTCGACATGGCAGAGAACAAGGTGCTTGACGGCATCAAAGCCAATTGCCCCCAATTGCAGGGCCTTCTTCACGGCGGCATGCAGATCGTCGATGTCGAAGGTCTCGAGCAGGCGCAAAACCTGCACGTACTCGCGGCGTCCGGCCTTGATCATCCGCGCCTCCATCAGGCGGCGCAGTGTTGCGAACTCGGGCGGCAGGCTCCATTCAGCCAAGGGAGCTGCTTGGTCCAGGGCGTTGATCTTGCGCTCGATCAGCGGAAGGTAATGCAGCGGATCGAAGACCATGTCCTCGCGGTCGTAGCAGCGGGGATGGCGTGTGATGACTTCGCCGCTGCAGCCAATAACCACCTCGTCGACATAGCCCCTGATCCAGACGTCGCGGTGGCCGTAAGCGACCGGTACCGAGTAATCGTTGGTTTTGTAGCGCACCAGCGCCTGCGAACTGACCCTTCCGGTTGCCTGGTCACAGGCATCGAACGGTGCCGCAGGAAGGCCGGTCATCGCCGCCAGATCCCGCGCGAGGCGTTGACCGATCGTCTCGGACTGGCCCCGCAGGACATCCGCCTGACGTTCGCGGCACTGCTCCTCCAAATAGGCGTTGAACGCCTCCCAGCTCGCAAACCGCGGGATCGGTACCATGAAGTTGCGGCGGGAATAGCCGACCAGCCCTTCCGCGTTACCCTTGTCGTTGCCCTTGCCGGGGCGGCCGTAGCGATCGCGGAACAGGTAGTGCGACAGGAACCCGCTGAAGAGCGTGGCCCGCTTACGCGTTCCGTTCGGAAGAATCTTCGCAACCAGGCAGCGGTCGTTGTCGTAGAGGATCGATATCGGCACCTTGCCGAAGAACGCGAAGGCGTGGACGTGGCCATCAACCCAGGCTTCCGCCGTTGCCGCCGGATAGGCCCGCACAAAGCAGGCATCACTGTGCGGCAGGTCCATGACGAAGAAATGCGCCTTCTGCTCGACACCGCCAATGATGACAACCGCCTCGCCGAAATCGGCCTGGGCATGGCCGGGCCGATGGACCAGCGGCACGAACATCTCGCGACCGCGCCGTTCGCGCTCCCGCATGTAGTCCTTCACGATCGTGTAGCCGCCGGTGAACCCGTGTTCATCGCGGAGCCGGTCGAACACCCGCTTCGCTGTGTGCCGCTGCTTGCGATGAACCCCCAGATCGCCGTCCAGCCAGCCGTCGATAATCCCAGTGAAGCCATCCAGCTTCGGTCGCTTGACCGGTGCCGATCGCCGGTAACCCGGCGGAACCGAGAACGCCATCATCTTGGCTACACTGTCGCGCGAGATGTTGAAATGCCGCGCTGCCTCCCGCTGGCTCATGCCCTCAGCACAGGCCAGCCGAACCTTCCGATATAAATACACAGTAAAAATCCTCCCGCCCTCCCTGTCGCCAGAAAGGGTAAAGGTGGACGACTTTTACACCGCCCGCAGCAAGCTCATCCCGCCGCTACCGTGGCCGACTTTTGCACCGCCGTTCTCAC
>NZ_PYIA01000030.1:0-10048 GCF_013265645.1 Sphingopyxis sp. BSNA05
TTTGCACCGCCGTTCTCACTGCACGACGGCTTCGGGAAATACCGCCGTTATCGCATCGGGAAAGCCCTTGAGACCATCAACGACTGCCAGCATGATATCCTCGGTGCCCCGGTTTTTAAGCTCGTTCATAACGCGCAACCAGAATTTGGCACCTTCATTTTGTTCAATCCACAGGCCGAGAACCTCTTTGCGGCCATCAGCGCGGACGCCAAGCGCGATATGAATAGCTTTGCTGCGAACCATGCCTTCATCGCGGATCTTGACGCGAATGGCGTCGAAAAACACCAGTGGATAGGCCGGATCAAGCGGCCGCTGCTGCCAGGCAGTAACTTCTTCCAGCGCTGCGCGTCTTCCCGTGCCCCCGGCACGGCGCGATGCTCGCCGTCGGTGACAGTCGAGATCAGGTCAGGCGATACGTCGATGCCGTACAGGCGCGCAGATGCCCGGTGATCTCTCGTGTGCTCATCCCGCGCGCATTCATTGAGATAATCTTCTCATCAAAACCAGGGAACCGGCGCTGGTATTTAGCAATCAACTGCGGATCAAAGCTGCCCTCGCGGTCGCGCGGCACCTCGATCTCGATTTTGCTGCTATCGGTGATGACGCGCTTGCGGCCATAGCCATTGCGGCTGTTGCCTACCTGTTCATCGCCACCCAGATGATGATCCATCTCGGCATTCAACGCCCGTTCGGCGAGCGCCTTCTTCAACGAATCCAGCAACCCTCCCTGATCCAGCGCAGAAGCTGCATCCGATCATGCCAATAGTTGATCCAGTAACTCTGCCGGGATCGTCGGCTCTTTGCGTCGTCACATAGTGGGACTCCTTTTACCCATTATGCCCCACCGCGGCTGTTTCCCGGAAAATTCCATGTGCTTGGCGGGCGGTTGTCAGCACTGGACGGCGTGCGGCCCGAAGACATTGCGATCGACAAGCTGATCAAGCGCGTCGAGCAGGGCGGGATTGACGAAGTCGTTCTGGCGATGAATGCCACTTTGGAGGGTCAGACGACGGCCCATTATATCGCCGAGCGATTGGAAAATTATCCCGTGAGACTCAGTCAGCTGTCGCACGGGATACCGGTGGGCGGTGAGCTGGACTATCTCGATGAGGGGACTCTGGCGCAGGCGTTGCGCTCTCGACGGCCGATAAATAGTGATTGACCCGGTTTCGGTCCAAGCAGTGTTTGGGACGGCCAAAAATTTGCCTGGAAACCATCCAAAATGCGGGGAGATCAGGCCGCGCCAGCTATGACGCTACGTCATCCTGCTCTTATTAATTATTCTCTGTTTCCAGAAGATGCGGGCCATTGGATGTTGGAAGCAAATCGGCTGCTCATTTGTTGCGCCAAAAGTGCCGCATAGGCTGACAATAAAGCCACAGTTTGCAGAAAACGGTGCATTGATGCGAGATTTGGCTATCAAATGTGACGGGCTAGGCTATACATTAATGAGGATAAAAATAAATTTTCAGGAGAGCATGTTATGAAATTAGCGTTGAATCTATCTGCGTGCGCATTTGCACTTGCAGCAATCACCACCGCCCCCGTTTATGCACAGACGCAATCGGATGCCGCCGACCAAGTTGACGGAAGTGATGAGGGTGCCGTCGATAATAATGTGATCGTGGTGACCGCACAGGGCCGGTCGCAAGCTTTGTCCGATGTTCCTATTGCTGTTTCGGCCATTAACGCGGAACAATTGCAGAAGAGTGGGGCAACCGACATTCGTGAGCTCAACCAGCTTGCGCCTTCATTGCTTGTGTCATCGACCGGAAACGAAGCCAATGGCTCTGCCCGTATTCGCGGTATCGGTACCGTGGGTGACAACCCCGGACTGGAAAGCTCCGTGGCCGTGTTCATCGATGGTGTCTATCGTTCGCGTAGTGGTAATGCGCTCAGCGAACTTGGCCCGATTGATCGGATCGAAGTTCTGCGGGGTCCGCAAGGAACATTGGGTGGCCGCAACTCTTCTGCCGGTATGATCAGCATTACCACTGCCGCCCCTGAATTTACATTCTCAGGACATGCCGCAGCATCCTACGGCAATTACAACCAGATACGTCTGGAAGGGGGCATTAATGGCCCGTTGAGCGATACGATTGCTGCGCGCGTCGACGGCGTTTATTTGAAGCGCGACGGCTTTTACAATGATGTTGTAAACGGAACCGACGTCAATAACAAAGACCGGTTTCTTGTGCGTGGCCAGCTGTTGTTTGAGCCAAAGGATGGACTGACGGTCCGGGTGATTGGTGACTATTCAAAGAAAGACGAATCCTGCTGTGCAGCGACGTTCGTCCAGCCTGAATTTGCGCAGCGGGCAAGAGTAAGCCCGGGACTTGATCCTTTCGCTCTTCCACAGCCTGGTGCGCCCGCTCTTACCGACACGGCGAATCCGATCATACCGGTGCTGTTGGCGCTCGGTCAAAACAGCAACGCGCTTACGCAAAGTACGTTCAACCGGGATATCTATGTCACACCCGGTCGTTCATATGCCGGTGAAACCGAGGATTTTGGCGCTTCGGTTGAACTCAATGCCGAACTGGGTGAGATGAACTTCACGTCGATCACCGGATATCGTGAATATTCCAACTTTCAGGGTAGTGATACCGATTACACACAGGTAGATATCCTTTATCGCGAGCCGAATGAAAATGCCGGTGCTCGTGAGTTTAAAACCTTTACGCAAGAACTGCGACTGCAGGGTTCGGCGTTCGACGACAAGCTGGATTGGTTGGTCGGCGGTTTTTACGCCAACGAAAAGCTTGAGGTACGAGATAATCTGCGCTTTGGTTCGCAATATGGTGCCTTCGCACCATGCCGTGTCGTCAATGCCGTTAACCCGGCCCTTGCATCTCCAACCAGCACAGGCTGTCTAAGCGCTGGCGGCAGGGCTGCATTGCAAGCCGCAAATGGAGGTGCTGGCGCATTCGGTGCAGCGACACCGTTGATTTTGCCGGTCTGGACAATCTGGCTCAGATCAATGACAAGGGAACGGTGCTCGACACATATAATCAGAAAAGCGAAAATTTTGCTTTTTTCACCCACAATATCTTCCACGTTACCGACAAGCTCGATCTGACTTTGGGACTGCGCTATACCAATGAAACCAAGGATTTTAACGCAGCCTTCACCAACGACAATACGATGTGTCCGATCCAGCGGGCATTGTTCACTCCCTTACTTAGCGGAGGACTTGGTGCATTGGCAGGCGGTCTGATCGGTCTGTCCTGTCAGGGCAACTCAACCTCTGAACTGGATGGCGTATCGCTGGCCGATAGCCGGAGCGAGAGCGAATTTACCGGCACAGCCATTTTGTCCTACAAGCCAACCGACGACCTGCTGATTTATGGTAGCTACTCGCGCGGTTATAAAGCTGGTGGTTTCAACCTGGACCGGTCTGCGCTGACCAGTTCAACTTTGGGCAATCCGGCAGTGACGGGCAGCACCGCCAATCTCCAGTTTGACCAGGAAACGGTAGATGCATTTGAAATCGGTGCAAAATATTCGACCCGTGAATTTTCGCTGAGCGTGGCGGCATTCCGTCAGCAGTTTGACAATTTCCAGCTGAATACGTTCAATGGCTCCGCTTATGTGGTTCAGAATGTAAACGCGTGTAGCGATGATCTCGGTGGTGCGGATCGCGATGCCAGCGGCGCAACGGGCAATTGTACCCCGGATAACGTCAAATATGGCGTTGTCGCGCAGGGTGTCGAACTGGAAGCGTCGATCAACCCGATCAGAGACGTGAATATCTCGATGGGCCTGATTTATACCGATACCAGCTATGAAAATAATCTGGTTGGCCGTGATACTGGCTCTCCACTCGATCCGGCTTTGCGCCTGCTGCCAGGCGACAATCTGTCCAACGCGCCTGAAATCACAGCGACCGCATCGCTGTCCTACACGCCGCCAATCGGCAACAGCGGATTGACCGGGTTGTTTTACATCAACGCCCGTACCACCAGTGACTATAACACCGGTTCGGATTTGCTTTACGGCAAGGAACAGGACGGGTTTACGCTGGTAAATGCGCGTATTGGTATCCGTGGTCCTGACGATAAATGGGCGATCGAAGGCTGGGCACAAAATGTCTTCAATGTTGGTTATTCGCAGGTTGCGTTCAACACGCCATTTGTCGCATCGCAGCAGACCTATTCGGCTTTCCTTGCGGAACCAAGAACCTATGGCATCACATTGCGTGGCCAGTTCTAACACTACTTTGGCAGATTTGTGAGCGAGCGATGAGAGATGCAGTGTCCGCACTGTGGACACGTCAGATCAGGAGGTTTGGCGAGGCGTTCAATGATGGCCTGCCTGATCGTCGGCAGGCTCGGCTGTGGTGGCGACCCGGCGATTCTTTTTCCCCCTTGGCCTGCTTGAGGAGGCGGGATTGCAGGAAGGCCAAGGCAATCATCGACATCAGCGCATGTCGGTGAAGCCCCTTCCATGATCGGCCTTCGAAGTGATCGAGGCCGAGCTCTTCCTTGAGTTGCTGATGTCCCTGTTCGCAGACCCAACGGGCCTTGATGGCTCCGGCAAGCGGCTTGATCGGCGTGTCGGAGGACAGGTTGGGGAGGTAGTATTTGCGCTCGCCGGTTGAGCGATGTGCGCCGACCAGCCACACTTCCTCGCCGGGCAGATGTTGCGCGCCACTGTTCCGGATGCGTTGAGGCGGGCCATCGGCAACTCGCACGCGAACGGCGGCGAAGCGTGCCGAGAGCAGCCCCTTGGTTCCGCGCCGCCAACTGACCTTGCGCCACTTTGCTACCTCCAACATCGCCTTTGCCGATACCGATGTAGCGTCGGGAATGTGCCGCTTGCGGGGGCGACCACGCCCGGCGACGGGAAAAATCATCGCCACGTCGGCGGGATAGACTTTCTGCTTGTACGGGATGCCGACGGCCCATGTGAGGCCGCGTGCACTTGCCCAACATTGATACGTATTGAGGGGCCACACCCACGTAAGCGTGGCGAGGACCTTCCAATTACCCACAAGTCTTACGGATGGCGTTGGCACCGATTTTGATGTCCATGAGGCGGGTCCATCCTCGCCAGATCACAATGTTACCTGGAGACGGGTCATTGGCGCGAGCGAGATAGCCGCCGAGCCGCGCGATTTCGTACAGGTAATCGGATATGGTTCTGAGCCTGGGCACCTTCTTTCTGGAAGCCACAAGATGATCGATCAGGACGATTTCGTCATCGGTCAGCGCGAGCCTGGGTGATGCGGAAGGCGCGGCGCGATTGATCATGGTCATCCAGAAGATGCGCCATGACAGGATGCAGAATATTGCGATCAGATTGACAAGTCGATCGGCAGTCCGGAGCCGTGCATCCTCAGCCCGACAGCCGGATTTTAGTATCTTGTGGAAAAGCTCGATCTTCCAGCGTTGGGCGTACCAGTCGAGCTTTTCAATCGCTTCGGCAGGCGTTGTTACCGGCAGATCAGTGATAAGCCTCCAATCGATAGGGGGCCCGCCCTTCAGGTGCTCTACACTCACGGGCATGCAGGATGGTAAGGTTGAGAGACGGATAGCGCTTTTGCTTGCCGATCGGTGGCAACACCTGGATCCGTCTATAGCGTAACTCAATGTCGGCATGATCGTCCTTGTCGATGACGACCCGTTGCATGCCCTGCACGGAAACCTCGCTCATTTCGTCGGCAATGGTGTGGTCACCGTCACCGGCCAGACGATCGACACAGGTGCGGACCAGAAAATGTGTGCCGAGTGCCTGCGCTTCGCAAAAGAATTCGTAAATGTCGTTCTCCCGGTCGCCGATGTGGACCAGTCGCTCGGACTCGCCCAGCATAGCGGTCGACTGACGCATGTTCTCGAGCCAGCGGTAGCTTTCCTTCTCCTCGTTCGGCACACGCGTAGGATTGATCCTTCGTTTCAGCGCGTTGGTGCCCTTGAATTTGGTGCGGGTCCAGAATTTCGCTGCTGTCAGACCCAGCGGCAATCCCTCGGTCGTGATCGCAAGGCTAGAATGCATGAGCAGGCCACAGACCGTATGAAGTCGCAGCCTGCCATTTTCATCGCGTCGGCTGGGTGCCAGGCCGATTGCACCGATTTTTCCGGCGCGCGGCGTTGATAGGAGAATTCAGTGGTGTCCTGTAGAACGAGGATTGGCCCTTCAAGCGTTCCAACACGCGCTCGCGTTGCTTGAAAATGGCCGGCGAGGATTTCGCCTTCGTTCACTGAGCCGTTAGACAGGAAGCGGTAAGCTGCCTTGGTATTGGCCCAGTCCTGACAGGCCATCGGGATCGGTGCGCCAATCGCTCCTGCCATCTGCGCAAGCATCGTTCTAAGCCGCTCGCCCAGACGCTTGTCGCGAAATGCGCCGATATCAACTTCCCCATCGGCCCATCTCACTGCGTCGAAACCAGAATTCCCCCTTGTGCACCCCGTCAGCTATTTCAGGTGCCAGAGGATGAATCATACCCGATTCCACGTGAGCAAGGTCCGCGCGGCCAATGGAATCACACGTGCGACGACTTGTGGGTAATTGGAAGGTCCTTGCCACGCTTACAGCACGCCTCGCCCTTGGGAGTTAGTCTCCATGCACGGCTTTCCTGATCGCAAAATGGCTGCCAATTTCGAGATATATCTAAAATCCGGATCAGGTCGCGCTTTCGCCAAAAGGCATCTTAGATGATCAAAAAAGCCCCGCCGGTTTCCCGGCAGGGCTTTCTTCATATCATGGTCGCTTCAGATCAGAACTTGAAGCCAGCTCCAATACCATAGCGGCGTGGCTCAAGTGAGAAGATATTCGTGTACAAGCCCGACGACTGATCGGTGACATATAGTCCGGTCTCCGAGTTGCTGTCGAAAATATTCTGGACAAATCCACGAACATACCAGCGGTCATCCGTACCGTTCAACTGAATCTGGGCGTTTGCTTGCGCATAACCTTTGATCCGGTTGACATTGCCGTTGAAGATACTGCCGAAACTTTCACCGGTATAAGCAAGGTCAACACGCGGGACCAGACTCATGCCATTGTCAAAGTTCATGGTATATTGCACGCCAGTGGAGAATTTCAGCTGAGGTGCCTGTGGCAACTGGTTCCCACGAATGTTCTTGGGAACACCGGCAGAGAAATACTCGATCCCGCCAAAGGCTGCCGGAACAACGCCTGCACCAGCAAAAGCTCCTTGGGCCGCTGCGTCCAGCACAGCGCAAATACCAAAGGCACCGGTTGAAGCAATGCCACCATCAGCAGGGAATGCCGTGGTTGGTTGCAGGCCTGCTCCAGGTGCAAGTCCCGGCACCAGACCGGCATTGATCGCACCATTATCGTGTTGACAAAAGCATTTACACCAGCTGCATTTCCGGACGTGGAAGCCACCGCACAATTGGATGCATTGGTAATATCCTGGATGATGACCGCATCCGACCGGCCTCCGCCAAAATCGCGCGGATCGCTGTTAAACGTATCGCCCTTGACCTTGGTGTGCAGATAGCTGAAGCCCATGTTGATCATCCAGTCCGGATCAGGACGAATGACTGCCTCGACTTCCGCACCGTAAATATCGGCATCGATATTTTCGTTTACAGCGGTCCGAGCAACAATCTTGCTGAGCTGCAAACCCTTATATTTATAGTAGAATGCAGTCAGGTTGAGTTGCAGAGCCCCATCGCCAAATGTATTTTTCGATCCGATTTCAAACGCATCGACCTGCTCGGGCCGGAAGGATTCCGGAGCTGCGAAAATTGGCTGCAGTGGCGGATTTATACCACCTGACTTATAACCGCGAGAATAGGATGCATAGATCAGATTGTCGTCGGTGATTTTATAATCAAGCACCGCACGGCCAGTGATTTCATTGAACTTGACCTCCCGATTCTGGAAAAGTTGATTACCGGGTATACCTGGATCGGCATCCAAAGATCCGACGAATGGTGATTCAAACGCATCGGTTGTTTGACTATATGGCACAAGGAAGTCTGCCAGCGTTGTACGCGCTCTAACTTTTTTCTTGTCGTTGTTGTAACGCAGTCCACCCGTCAGTTTCAGCTTGTCGCTGATATCGAAATAGACTTCGCCGAACAGGCCATAGGATTTGACCGTCAGATCATCCGAATGGTTGCGATAATATGGCGTGCCGAGGAATGAAGGCGGCAAGCCATCGGCAAGCGAAATGAAGCTACCGAGCAAACCTGCCCCATAATCGAGCCCGAAGGCGTTCACATAATAGCTGTTCTCGGTCAGATGAGAGTCGGCATAAATACCGCCGACCAGGAAGTTGAACGGACCATCCAGATCGCTTGAGATGATCGCCTCGACGGACCAACTGCTGTTATCCAGATTCGACCGGTCAAATTGAAGCGGTGTTGCGTCGCAAATGCTGTTGCCCCCAAATACCCCGAGACCGGTGGTATCAGTATCTGAAGTACAAAGCACGCCGTTCGGTCCATCCGGAATGATCGCAGAAGCAAGAGGTGCAAAATAAGCTGCAGGAAGACCTGGGATCGCACCAGCTGCAGCTGCAGCAAGCGTGTTTAATCCAGTTGCATAAATATCCCTACGGCCAATATTGTTGTTATAGTCCTGCCGAGAATCCAGCTTGACCTTCTGGTAGGTACCGGAAAGTTGCGCGCTGATCGGCCCGAAGTCATGTTCGATCTTGCCCTGGAACGTCAACTCGCTGGCAAAATATTCCGGCGTGAAGGCCGTGTTGACCGTCCGCGGATCCGCGGGAACGGAAACACCTGCATATTGGTCTGGACCGTAAAGACTACCGAGAGCAAAAGCCGTTGGAATACCCTGAGTTGCAAGGAATTCGCGCGACGATAATGTAGCCGCAATAGTCGAGTTCGCGTTGAACGATTCTGCATTGCGAGAACTGTTCAGACAACCCAAAATACCTGTAGGGTCACGTTGACAATATTGCTTCTGAATCCGCATACGATTGTCATCTTCGCGGAAATATGAAGCATAAAGGTCAATCGTCGTATCCGCAGTTGGTTCGAAACGCAGCGAACCACGCACCGAATACATATCCCGGTCATCAAGATCAGGGCCGCCGTTAAGATTGGTGGTATAACCATCGCGTTTTACATAAACGCCGGCACCACGGAATGCGATATTGTCACCGATGGGAATGTTGACCATGCCCTTGACTTTGATCGCGTTATAATTGCCATATTCGGCATCGCCGGATGCCTTGAACTCTCCCATTTGTGGCTTGGCAGTGACAACATTGACCACACCCGCGGTCGCATTGCGTCCGAACAACGTGCCTTGCGGACCGCGCAGCACTTCGACGCGTTCGAGATCGAAAAATTCTGTTTCAAAAAGTCGCGTCGCGAAAAGAGGCGAATCGTTCAGGTGAATGGCGGTTGCCTGATCACACGACGCGCCGACACAAAGATCGCCGATCCCGCGAATTGTAAAACTGGAACTGACAAAATTGGTTTTGGTAAAGGTGATGTTCGGGAGCGTTAGCTGGAGATCGGAACTGTTCTCGATCTGTTGGGCTTCCAAGGCTGCCCCGGAAAATGCGGAAACCGCAATCGGTACATCCTGAGCACTTTGTGCCTGCCTCTGCGCGGTCACGATAATGACATTGCTATCAATGGTACCATCATCACGGTCCTGCGCCATGGCAGGTACGGACATTGTAGATATAGCTGTGGCGGCTAATAATAACGATTTACGCATTTCTCTCTCCCAAATCCCAACATTTTATCGGAGAGTGATATTTTTACGCACCCCCCCCCCATTCCGTTATTACTTAACTAATCGCTCGATTAAGTCCAGGCTCAAATCGTGAAACATCTAGTTTTGCTCCATTTTAGCACGATACACAGGCAAATTGATGCAATTTTGCTACAAAAAAGCCCTGCCGATTTCTCGGCAGGGCCATATTTTGTAATTTTAATGTCTCACCTTTGAAGGAAACTCACCAGCTTATAGCTGGTAGAAGACTTCAGCCGTTATTGTTTGCTCAGCACTATCCTCCAGAAAATGACCGGCTCGCAGGCGAAGTCATTCTGGAGGATAGTGCTTATGCCATATTCACGCGTGAGAACGGCGGTGCAAA
>NZ_PYIA01000031.1:0-21707 GCF_013265645.1 Sphingopyxis sp. BSNA05
TATCTTCGCGCCTTCGCGGCTTCGCGCGAACTATTGCCCACTGGTGATCCAAAGAACCGGGTTCCCGCTTTCGCGGGAATGACGGATGAGCTAGGTCACTTTGCATGAGTGAAGTTGAGAGCGAACGGATGGTTTCTAGCGAACGCAAAGTCGAAGACATCGACGCCGCGCTGCGTCCGAAAACGCTCGACGAATTTATCGGGCAGGAAGCGGCGCGTGGCAATCTTCGCGTGTTTATCGAGGCGGCCAAGGGGCGTAGCGAGGCGCTCGATCATGTGTTGTTCTTTGGCCCTCCCGGATTGGGCAAGACCACGCTGGCGCAGATCATTGCACGCGAACTGGGCGTTGGCTTTCGCGCCACTTCCGGGCCCGTCATCGCCAAATCCGGCGATCTTGCAGCGCTGTTGACCAATCTTGAAGAAGGCGATGTCCTGTTTATCGACGAGATCCACCGGCTCAATCCGGTGGTCGAGGAAGTGCTCTATCCGGCGATGGAAGACCGCGCGCTCGATCTGATCATTGGCGAAGGTCCGTCGGCGCGCAGCGTCCGGATTGATCTGCCCGCTTTCACCCTGATTGGCGCGACTACGCGGCAGGGGCTGCTGACCACGCCGCTGCGCGACCGTTTCGGCATACCTGTGCGGCTCAATTTCTATACCACCGAGGAACTGGAAAAGGTCGTCCATCGCGCTGCGCGGCTGCTCGATCTCGATATTGCGCCCGATGGTGCCACCGAAGTGGCGCGCCGCGCCAGAGGCACGCCGCGGATCGCCGGTCGCCTGCTCCGCCGGGTGCGGGATTTTGCCAATGTCGCGGGCACGAGACTGGTCGACCGGAAAATCGCTGATGAATCGCTCATCCGTCTCGAAGTCGACAGCATCGGTCTCGACGCGATGGACCGGCGCTATCTTTACATGATTGCGGATGTCTACAAGGGCGGTCCGGTCGGTGTGGAGACGCTCGCAGCGGGCCTTTCGGAACCGCGGGACACGGTGGAGGAAGTGATCGAGCCTTATCTGATCCAGCTCGGCCTGATTGCCCGGACCGCGCGCGGCCGGACGCTGAATGATCGCGGTTGGAAACATCTCGGATTGACGCCGCCTGCCGGGAAGGAAGTGGACGGAGAGTTGTTTGATTGATCTTCATCCTCTCCCAACGGGATAGGCAACAAGACTTGCTGCTTCAGCAGCTTAGTCGCAGTCGGTGAGGGGTTGAACTCTTCGAAGCTTCACGACCCTCACCGAGTTCCACTAATCAGCAAGCTGATAAGTTCCACTTGCCTCTCCCTTTGGGAGAGGATGGAATTACTTCCCTATCTGCTCCGCCGAAGCCCAGGTTGCATGGGTGCCGCTGCTAATCCGGTGCGGCAAGATGATCGTGCAGACCGGGCCGGCCGCAATATCCTGCGCGTCAATGATGATACATTCCGACCGGTCCTGCGCCATATCGGTGATGAAGCTGATCAGATAGCCGTCATCCTCTGACTGCGCATTGGCGCGCGGAATGAATGGCGCTTCGGATCCAAACCGTTGCTCGCCAAAACTCAGATGTTCCGTTTCACCCGTTTCCAGATCATGTTTGCTCAGGCCGTTAAACAGGAACCAGCCCGGCTCGCCGGTGACGCTATAGACATAGCGATAGGGTTTGCCGGCGATCTGCTGGTTGATCATCCCGAATTCGACCGGATAGTCGTCGAACAATGTCTCCTCGCGGGCCTCGCCGGTTTCATATTGAAACGCCAGCGGTGCAGTTCGGGTTTGAAACTGTGCAGGTCGATGCTCGCGCCCATGCTTTCATAGCCCGCCGGGAAATCGGTCAGCGGTGCCGGCACCGGTTCATTCTGGAAATAGCCGTCGAGGACGACTTCATCGCCCTCTTCATAGGCATTGGTCCAGTGGAGGACGTAGGTTGGCTTCGCGTCGAACCATTTTATATCCTCCGGCTGGCCCATGCGCGGGATGATCCCGAAGCGGGTGGGCTCGTCGGGATGATAAGCGGGGATATAGAGATTCCGCTCGATCAGTTCCGGCTTCCAGTAAAGCGGGCAGTCGTTGAAAATGGCAAAATTCTCGGTGAATGCCATATCATGCGGCAGGCGCGCGCCGGGCAGTTCGATGGACACAAAATGCTTGAGCGCATTGTCCGGCCCGACAACGCCATAATGGAGATAGGGCGCCGTGGTCGAATAGTTGAAGAACAGCAATTCGCCGGTGGCCTCGTCGACTTTCGGATGGGCGGAAATGCCGTCCTCAGGAACCCAGTCCGCCGTGCCGAGGGTCTCCAGCGTCTCCGGATCGAGCCGATAGCCTTCACCGCATTGATAGAAGGTCGAGAGGATCGCGCCGGCGTGAACCACGACGTCGGTCGAGCTGCTGTCCTTGACGCTGCCATGCGCGCCCCAGCCCTTGCGCTTGGAATCATCAGGCTTGCCCATGATCCCCACCCACAAGGGGCCGCCTTCTTCCTGCTCGGCCTCGAAGCCTTCGGTCCGCACAAAGCGGTTACGATAGCTGGCCTTGCCATTGCGCAGGCGGATCGCATGGATCATCCCGTCACCGTCAAAGGGGTGATAGCGGGCGATACTGTCGTGCACCGGATTCTCGGTATTGCGGACGTAGAGTCCGTCGATATCGGCCGGAATCGTCCCGATTATTTCGAGTTCATCCGTGTCGACTTCCTCGAAACCGGAGTCCAGGCACCATTGCGATAGGGGTGGTCATTCGGTTCCAGCGTTACCTTCACCTGATCCACCCCGGTAGCCATCAGTCGCGCAGCAATTCGTTGATGCCGGTCTTGGACCGGGTCTGCGCGTCGACCGTCTTGACGATCACGGCACAATAGAGCGACGGTTGCGGCGCGCCATCAACAGCGACTTTTGGCGGCAATGTGCCCGGCACGACAACCGAATAAGGCGGAACTTCACCCATCCAGATCTTGCCGGTGTCGCGGTCGACGATCTTGGTCGACGCGCCGAGATAGACGCCCATCGAAAGCACCGCACCCTCGCCGACGCGAACGCCTTCGGCGACTTCCGACCGTGCGCCGATAAAGGCGCCATCCTCGATGATCACCGGATCGGCCTGCAGCGGTTCCAGCACGCCGCCGATGCCGGCGCCGCCGGAAATATGGACGTTCTTGCCGATCTGCGCGCAGCTGCCCACAGTCGCCCAGCCGTCGACCATCGACCCTTCGTCGACAAAGGCGCCGATATTGACGAAGCTGGGCATCAGAACGACACCTTTGCCGATGAAGGCACCCTGCCGGACCACGGATCCCGGAACCGAGCGGAAACCGGCTTCGCGGAAACGGTTTTCGCCCCATCCGGCAAATTTGCTGGGAACCTTGTCCCAGTGATTGGCGCCGCCGGGGCCATCAATGAGCTTGTTGTCGTTCAGCCGGAAGGAGAGCAGCACCGCTTTTTCAGCCACTGGTTGACGACCCACTGGCCGTCTTTTTTCTCGGCGACCCGGCCGCTGCCATTGTCGAGCATGGCAAGCGCCGCATCCACGGCATCGCGGACCTCGCCCTGCGTTGTCAGGCCGAGGGATTCCCGTTTGTCCCAGGCGTCGTCGATGATGGTCTGCAATGCTGCGGTCATGTCGGTGTTTCTTCCTTCGCTTTGTGGAGGCCGGTGACCCAGCTTTCCAGATCGGTAATTTCGTGGTCAATATAGGCGGGATCATGCTCGCGGCCAGCCCATTCTGCGCCGGTGTTGATCCACACGGTGGTCATGCCCAAATCTTTCGCCGGACGCAAATTGCGGGCCATGTCTTCGACGAACAGAGCGCGGGTCGGGTCGATGCCGGTGGCGGCGATCATGCTTTCATATGCAGCCGGCTTGGGCTTGGGGACGAGGCCGGTGTCCAGGATGTCGTGCATCTGGTGAAACAGGCCGTCGAGCCCGCGCTTTTCCAGCACCCGCTGGGCATAGGGCCGGTCTGCGTTGGTAAAGACCAGTTTTTCGCCGGGCAGCGCGGCAATGGCATCGCGAACGAGAGGGGCAGGTGCCAGGCGATCCATATCGATATCGTGGACGAAATCGAGAAAATCATTAGGGTCGGTGCCATGATTGTGCATCAGCCCGGCGAGCGTGGTGCCATGATCGTGGAAAAATTCCTTCTGGATCCTCCGCGCCTCGACGGGATCGCAATCCAGCGCCCGGGCGATATATTCACCCATCTTGATATCGATCAGCGCGAACAGATCACACTCGACCGGATAGAGAACATTGTCGAGATCGAAAATCCAGTGATCGATATGGGAAAATTGCGGTGGCATGCCGAAGCGACTAAACACCGTTTCCCGCAATCACAAGCAGCAATATCGGTTAGGCTCGGACCCCCGTATCCTCGACATTTGCACTATTGTGCCGCAGCGCTTTCAGCACCGTGTCAACAATACCATCCGCATCCAGTCCCGCTTCGGCATATTGGAGATCCGGCTTGTCTTGATCCTGAAACACATCAGGCAAGCGCATGGTGCGGATTTTCAGGCCGGCGTCGGTCAGGCCATTGTCGGACGCATAGGTCAGGACATGCGCGCCGAGGCCGCCGACTGAGGCTTCCTCGACCGTCACCGCGACTTCATGGGTGGTCAGCAATTTGCGGATCAATTCTTCATCGAGCGGCTTGACGAAACGGAGATCGGCGACGGTTGTGCTGAGCCCCTTGGCTTCGAGCCGTTCTGCCGCTTTCTTGGCCTCTTCGAGCCGGGCGCCGAGCGACAGGATCGCAACCTTGGTGCCCTGTTTGACGATCCGGCCCTTGCCGATTTCCAGCCGTTCGAGCTTTTCCGGAATCGGAACGCCGGTGCCATTGCCGCGCGGATAGCGGAAGGCGATCGGGCCGCTGTCGTGCAGCGCGGCGGTATAGGTCATATGCGCCAGTTCCGCTTCATCGGCGGCGGCCATCACCACCATATTGGGCAGGGTCGCCAGATAGGTGACGTCGAACGATCCGGCGTGGGTGCTGCCGTCTGCGCCGACGAGACCGGCCCGGTCGATGGCGAAGCGCACCGGCAGATTCTGGATCGCCACGTCATGGACAACTTGGTCATAGGCGCGTTGCAGAAATGTGGAATAGATGGCGCAAAACGGCCGCATGCCCTGCGCGGCCAGACCGGCTGCGAAAGTAACGCCATGCTGTTCGGCAATGCCGACATCAAAGGCCTTGTCGGGATGCGCCTTGGCGAATTTGTCGACGCCGGTGCCCGACGGCATCGCAGCGGTAATCGCGCAGATACGGGAATCGCTGTCAGCGAGCTTAGCGAGAGTTTCGCCAAAGACGTTCTGATAGGCCGGCGGTCCGCCACCGGGCCCCTTGTTCTGCTTGCCGGACACCACATCAAACTGGGCGACGCCGTGATATTTGTCAGCGGCTTCCTCGGCAAATTTATAGCCTTTGCCCTTTTCCGTGACCACGTGAACCAGGCAAGGTCCCTCCGCCGCGTCGCGCACATTTTCCAGCACGGGAATCAGATGCTCCAGATTATGCCCGTCAATCGGACCAACATAATAAAAGCCCAGTTCTTCAAACAAAGTCCCGCCCATGGTCATGCCGCGGGCAAATTCGTCGGTCTTGCGCGCTGCGTCGTGCAGCGGTTTGGGCAGCTTGCGGGCAATACGCCGCGCCAGCTGACGCACGCCGAGAAATTCGCGGGAGGAGACAATTCTGGCAAGATAGGCCGACAGGCCGCCGACCGGCGGTGCAATCGACATGTCATTGTCGTTGAGAATGACGACCAGCCGGTTGCCGGCCGCCTCGGCATTGTTCATCGCTTCATAGGCCATGCCGGCGCTCATCGCGCCGTCACCGATCACGGCAATGCCGCGTCCGGGCTTGTCGTTCAGCTTGTTGGCAATGGCAAAGCCGAGCGCCGCGCTGATCGAGGTCGAGCTATGCGCGGCGCCGAAAGGATCATATTCACTTTCCGAACGTTTGGTAAAGCCGGAGAGACCGCCGCCCTGACGCAGGGTCCGGATCCGGTCGCGGCGACCGGTGATGATCTTGTGCGGATAGCATTGATGGCCGACGTCCCAGATCAGGCGGTCTTCCGGCGTATTGAAAACATAATGGATCGCCGTGGTCAGTTCGACAACGCCGAGGCCGGCGCCGAGATGACCGCCGGTCGTGGACACGGTGTCGATGACTTCGGCGCGCAATTCGTCGGCAAACTGGCGGAGTTGCGCGGGCTTCAATTTGCGCAGATCGGCCGGGAAGGAAACATCATCCAGCAATGGTGTATTCGAAACTGGCATATTCACTCCCTGTTTGTTTCCAGTTCTAACGGCATTGCCATGCGCTGTCGAACTTTCAGCAGGCTGCTTGTTAACATTTGCTGACAATCGGATCGGCTCACGTGCATTTCTGGCAAATGCCACGCACCTCGATCACCGGCCGGATGGAACTGAAACCCTGGTTTTTGCGACCTTGCGCACTTGCTGGGACAGGGGGTCGTCGTCGATATGGGTGGCCTCGCCACAGCTGTCGCAGACCAGGAAAATACAGTCATGTTCACAACCGGGGTGGCTGTTGGCGAGATAGGCATTGGCGCTTTCGATCCGCATCGCGAGATTATTGGCGACGAACAAATCGAGTATCCGGTAGACGCTATTCGGGGCAACCCGCTTGCCGCGTGCTGTGGAAACCAGTTCTGCGATGTCATAGGCCGAAGCCGGACGCGAGAATCCGGCCAGCGCTTCGAAGATGGCGGCGCGTGTATCGGTCCACTTTTCTCCGGATTTCTCCAGATTGGCGCGCGCTGCGTCGGCTAAGGATTCGCCGTGATGCTCATGATGATCATGTTTACCCATAAGGGCAATTTAGGGATGTTTCGCCGCGAGGGCAATGGGCAGCAGCTCAATGGGTGGCGCGGTAGTTCAGGTCATGGGCCAGGGCCAGCAAACCGACGCCCAGCATGGTGTAGAGAACCTCGCGGCCATCATGACCGCTGTCATGGCCAAGGGTGATCGCGCCCATCATCATGCCCAGTCCCAGACTGCCGATCGCAACCGGCATGATATAGCCATGGTCGAGCACGCCGCGGCCCAGAGCGAAGAAGCCCAGGGCAATAGCTATTCCCAGCCCGATTTCATGGACCAGCGGATTGAGGAACATACCGCCCGCCGAGGACAGGAGCGCGACAAAGGCAATGGTTGCGACACAATGCGCCAGGCACAGACCGGAAATGAGCACGGCGATACGGTCCCACAGGCCATCCCTGACCATCAGACCGTTTCTGTCCCAGAATTTCGCTGTCGTAAACACGACTCACTGTCTCGCTTATTGTTTGTGTGTGATGGATATAGGAAAAAGCTTGTTAAGATACAACATATCATTTTGCGGGAGGAGATCAATTGATGTGAGCTTTGGGTCAGCGCCAGATATCTGAGCATGCCGTTCCGAAAAGGAAATCCGGCAAATGACCAGTAGGCTTGGCTGACCGTGACGGAAGTCACGCACAATGTGCAGAACACAGAATTAGAGTCGCAGAACAGATTAACGCTGGAGGCGGCTATGCAGGACGGGGAATCGAAAAATCTAATCTATAGTTTTCTACTGGAAACAAAAAGAACGGACCGCTAAGATTTGGAGCTTTTTGTGCTTTGCGGGATGGTTGTTCTTTTTTATCGCTACCGTTTATCTGATTCTACCGTCCGAACGCGCTGCTATTTCCGATGAAGCTCTCGCGGTTTATGCGGCTATGCTGCTGCTATTGGGTCTGTGCTTGTTGACAGGTTTCTTGTTTTTCAATTCCCAAGTTGCGTTCACCAACCCTCCAGACCAGTGGCGAAGCAAGATTCCGGGACTCGATATAGCCGCGCTGGGAACCGCCATTCCCTCTGGCCTTTTGTCATTCTATATTTTGATCGGATTGGTGAATGCTTATCCGGAGGACACGCTTCCGGATAGTCAATTTGCAGTAACTATTCCGCTGCCGGCAGAAAAAATTCCACCGCAGGGAACTGATGCCGGAGCCCGTCATGCGGTCATGTTTTGGACTGTCGACCCATTGGAAAGTTCCCCTCACGAAGGTCTGGCCAAAATGGTTGTCGCTTGTATTCTCGTTATGGGATTTGGTTTGATTTACCCACGATTGGGTTCGGAAGCTGATAATGACAAGGGGCTGATGCAGGGATTGGTAATTCCGTTTATCGGGACGATCCTATTCGGAGCCGGCGCGGTTGAGCATGCAGATGCAGAAGAGCTTAGAAATGATGTGAAGCTGCTGAAGCACGATCTGCCTCCGGTCAGGAACATTTTGGATGGCAAGCGGGAAATATACATTACCAACATCAACGAGCTCTCTCCTATCGGGCTGAGACAGATGCAAAGCTCTCTCAAGTCCTTGTCGGCGAAATTTGCGAAAACCGACTTCTCGGAAAAATCGGATATACGTCTCGTAAAAGGCGATGTCGAAACGCTTCGCGGAGAATTGCGAGTGGTTCAGAAGACAATCGATGCTATTCCGAACTTGAGGATCGTTACTGCAGTGGATCCCAAAACGACGTGCTCGCTGCATTAAAAAAATCGATTGATTCGATTCATTCGCAAACGAAGCAGGTGTCCCAAGAGACGACGAGACTTACAAATGATTTTGCAACTCTCAACGTTTCTCAGAAAAACTGGTTTTGCGCTCTTATGCGCGAGCGAGTGGTGATGGCGGAAAACGACACCAAACGCTGGAGGGTCAGCGCAGAAAATTTGGATCGTGATGCGGAGAGGAACCTTCTTGAGAATATTGTCGTCGGGATAGTTGGTGAAAGCAAACGCGAAAATTCCAGACGCAGGGAGATCGATTATCCAATGAGTGGAGATGCGCGATTCAAAGAAATAATGTCATACTGTGGTTTGGAAACAACTGAAGTCCGCAAGGTCACAACGGCAAAATAGAAAGAGAAAATTGAATCGGCTGCTTGATTGTTCGCAATCCTGACGCGATATATCCGCGTCGATGCCCTCACATTTAACTTCCGCCCGGATTCGCCCCGTCGCCCTATCCAACTGGCTCTATTCCGTCGCCTTTCTGGTATTCATCATGGTTGTCGTCGGCGGGATCACCCGGTTGACCGAATCGGGCCTCTCCATAACCGAATGGAAGCCGGTGACCGGCGCGCTACCGCCGCTGAGCGAAGCGGACTGGTTGTCAGAATTCGAAAAATATAAACAGATTCCCGAATATCTCGAGATCAACGGCCCCGCTGGCATGACGCTCGCAGACTTCAAATTCATCTATTTCTGGGAATGGGTGCACCGGCTGCTCGGGCGTTTGATCGGTGTGGCCTTTGCACTGCCGCTGCTGTGGTTCGCGGTGAAGCGGGCGATTCCATCCGGTTACGGCTGGCGTCTGGTGGCTTTGCTGGCGCTTGGCGGATTGCAGGGCACGATCGGCTGGTGGATGGTCAGTTCCGGCCTCAGCGAGCGGACCGATGTCAGCCATTTCCGGCTGGCAGTACACTTACTGACTGCGCTTTTCATATTGGGCGGGCTGGTCTGGACGGCGCTTGACTTGCGGCAGCTGGCCGCCGGCCGGCCAAAACCCTCGCGTCTGACCGGCTTTGGGCTGGCGACGATAGCTGTTCTGTTTGTACAGCTTCTGTTCGGCGCTTATACTGCGGGTCTGGACGCCGGCTATGTATCGAGCAGCTGGCCGCTGATGAACGACTATTTCATCCCAGGCGGGATTGATTGGGGAACGGGCATCTGGAATGCGCTCAATAACGACCCCTATCTGATCCATTTCATTCATCGCTGGTGGGCCTGGGTCGCTGTTGGCTTTCTCGTCGTCCTCGCCCGGAAGGTCCGGCCCATCGACCGCAGGGCGTCGATCGCCATCCACACTGCCTTCGGAATCCAGATATTGCTCGGGATAGCTACCGTCATGACGGGGATCAATATTCATCTTGCGGTGCTGCATCAGGCGGTCGGGGCGCTGGTTGTCGCATCCTGCACGTGGGGCGTACATCTGATCGGTCGGCCGCAGGCCTAAAAGAGGTTGCGGTAATATTATACCCTCCAGCAAAGCCCCGCTTTCGCTTGACTTGCGGAAAAAACAACGCCAATAGCGCCGCAGTCGGCCGGAACTGTGTGTCCGGCTTTTATCATTTCTGAATCTATCCACTCTCCAAGAAGGAGCCACCCCATGAAGGGTATCACGAAACAGACACAGTCGGCCAAGCCAGCTGATGTCGAAAAGAAATGGCATATCATTGATGCCGAAGATCTGGTCGTTGGCCGGGTTGCATCGATTATCGCCAATATCCTGCGCGGCAAGCACAAGCCAAGCTACACCCCTCATGTGGATTGCGGCGACCATGTCATCGTGATCAACGCCGAGAAGGTGAAGTTCACCGGCAACAAGACCAAGCAGAAAACCTATTACAAGCACTCCGGCCATCCCGGCGGCATCAGCGGCACGACCGCGGAAAAGGTCCTCGAAGGCCGTTTCCCCGAGCGCGTCATGGAAAAAGCTGTCGAGCGGATGATCCCCAAGGGACCACTTGGCTTCGCCCAGATGCGTGCCTTGCACGTTTTGCCGGTACCGAGCATCCGTATAACGGCCAGAACCCGGTGGCGCTCGACGTCGCTTCGATGAACCGTAAGAACAAGGTGGGCGCATAATGTCTGACGTAAAACCGATCTCGCTGATCTTAAAGATATCGCTGGCCCGGCTGTGGTCGATGCACCGGCTGCTGCTGAAGCGGACGCCGAAACCGTAGCCGCTGAGCCTCCCGTCTCCACCATGCCTTTGCGCGAGCAGGAGCTGGACAAATATGGCCGTGCCTATGCAACCGGTCGCCGTAAAGACGCGGTTGCCCGTGTTTGGCTGAAGCCCGGCAAGGGCAAGATCACGATCAACGGTCGTGACCAGGAAACCTATTTCGCTCGCCCGACCCTGCGTCTGGTGCTCAACCAGGTTTTCGCGATCACCGAGCGCGAAGGTCAATATGACGTGGACGTTACGGTTAAAGGCGGCGGTCTTTCCGGACAGGCCGGCGCGGTCAAGCACGGCATTTCGCAGGCCCTGACCAAATATGAACCGGCTTTGCGGTCGGCCGTGAAGGCAGAAGGCTTTCTTACCCGTGACAGCCGTAAGGTTGAACGTAAGAAATACGGTAAGGCAAAAGCGCGCAAGAGCTTCCAGTTCTCCAAGCGTTAAGCGAAACCAAATCGAATTGCGAAAAAGGCGGCCTGCGGGTCGCCTTTTTTATGCTTATCGCAATTTGCGGACCGGTTGCCGGGGCTTGCTGATCACCGCCCGGCTCGACGCGAGCAGGATGATGCTGGTCAATATTGCGGAGATCAGCATGGCCCAGGCCGCGCCGATTGTACCGAATCGAGGCAGTGAAAACGCCATGAGCAGCCCAAGCGCGATCAGGCCTACCAACCGAATCAGAAGTGCATTTCTGGCTCTGCCCGCAGCCTGAAGCAGCGGTTCCAGACCCAGCCCCGCCAGACTGATAATGGTCGCGGCTCCCAGCAGCAGCAATAGAGGGAAGGCGGCGAGATATTCGGGGCCTGAAATCAGGCTGATGATCTGTTCCCCTAGCAGCAGCAAGCCGAGGAAAAGGACGCCGCCGCTGAGCGCCGAAACCCGCAAGGACCGCCAGAACAAGGCTCTGGATTTGCGCGATTGTCCGATAGCGAAAAGGCGGGACAGTTCGGAAAAAGCGGACGGGCGAATACTTCCGCGAGCCGGTTGAGGCTGTTGGCGATCTGGTCGGCCAGACGGAACAGGCCGGCAGCGGCCGGGCCGACAAAGAAACCGACGATGACAACCACCAGCCGTTCTCGGATCACGCTGATCAGATAGGCGAAATTTGTGAACAAGAGAAATGCCGCAAATTCCCTGCGGCCCGGCGCCGGCACGGGCAGACTGGTTGCGCTGCGAAGGGATTGATTCTGCTCCTGCCTGCGCCAGACCATCAGCCACATCACCATGAAGCTGACAAATTCGGAAAGCCCCCAGACGATCAGGAATCCGGTCATCGACGGCCGGGTCAGGAACAGGGCGAGCGCTCCGGTGAAGCGGATGACCGGAATGATGGCATCGCCGAAAGCGTTGCCGCCGAACCGGTCCTGCGCCCGCAATATACCGGTCGGCGTCGAGCGGACCGCCAGAAAAACAATCAGGCCATAGCCCATGACAGCCTGTTCGACCGGTTCGTTCCAGCCAAATTGGGTCGCGCCATAAGGGAGCAACAACCATAAGGTGGCACATGCGATCAGCCCGCCAGCCAGTTCAATCCAGAAGCTTTGCGCCGACAATTTCCTGAAGGCCTGATGCTGGCCGGCGAGCAGATAGGGCACGCCAAATTGCACGACCGCCTGCCAGGTCTGCAATTTCAGAACTGCCGACAAGACCTGTACGGCGCCGACGATGATCATGAATTCGCCAAAGCCGGCAACCCCCAAAGTGCGGGTCAGTATCGCGAGATAGAAGATGCTAAGGATCGCGCCGATTCCCTTGGCGGAGAACAGCCAGCTGCTGTTGCGGAACACGCGGACCAGCGAATCCTCGCTGCTGAACCAGCTGGAGAGCCTATTTTCCGACACAGATCTCTACTTTTCCCATTTACCACCAGACGGTTGAGCTCCTCTTTATCGCAAAATGCGGCATTTTCTATCTCTCTATTGCTGACCGGCTTGACGAGCGACCATTTCGCTTAGCGCTCGGGCAAAAAATAGGCGCAGACTGATGAGTAACTGCCCCGGCGGTGCTTCGCCATTGCTCTGCCGACCGGAGCGCCATTGCCAGCGTCAGAGCTGCTGGCTAAGGCCTGGTGCATGAAATGGCTTGTCATGATTGCGATAATTGTCCTCGCTTGCGGGGGTTTTGCCTGGTGGTTCCTTGCGCAGCCGGGGCCGAAGCAACTGGATATGGTCAATAATATCGTCCCGGGCGACAGCGATGCCCGGCTGCTGGTGCAGGACCAGCCCTATGACGACGAGCTGGGTCTGGGGCTCAATATCTGGACCCCGGAAACCCTAGCGGACGAACCGCTGCCGGTTGTCGTTTTCATCTACGGCGGCGGCTGGCGCGCCGGGGCGAAGGATCAATATGCCTTTGCCGGGCGGGCGCTGGCCAATCGCGGCTATATGGTGGTCCTTCCCGATTACCGGCTGTTTCCCAACACCCGTTTTCCCGGCTTTCTGGAAGACAGCGCAAAGGCATTGGCCTGGGTGCACGACAATATCGCGACGCACGGAGGTGATCCGGAGAGAATATTCCTGTCCGGCCAGTCCGCTGGCGCCTATAATGCGATGATGCTCGCGCTCGACCGGCAATGGCTTGGCCGAGAGGGTAAAACTCCGGATCTGATCAGGGGCGTGGCAGCGCTGGCCGGACCCTATGATTTCTATCCGTTCGATTCCGAAACCACGAAGCAGAGCTTTGGCGAATATCCTGATCCGGAAATGACCCAGCCGGTCAATTTTGTCCGGGCGGATGCGCCGCCGCTCTGGCTGTCCAGCGGCAGCAACGACACCCAGGTGAGACCGCGCAACAGCAGGATATTGCGCGACCGGATTCTTGCGGCGGGCGGGGACGCGGAATATGTGGAATATCCCGATATCGATCATCTCGAGATCATGATGGCGCTGGCCAAGCCCTTTCGTCACAAGGCGCCGGTGCTCGATGACATGGTCGCCTTTTTCGATCGCCACAAGTGATTGCAGGAATTGGAAGCCCACTAGTCTTTTTGCAGTGCAAAACGGTTGAGATAGCTGCACTTCTTGGTTATGCCGATCCGCAGAACAAGGGAATCCGACAAACATGGCTACTTTCACGCTCCCCAAGAATAGTAAGATCCGCAAGACGGGCGAGTTGCATCAGGCGCTGACCAGCGGGAAAAAGCGACCGTTCAAAGTCTATCGCTATGATCCGGACAAGGGCGAGAACCCGCGCTACGACACGTTCGAAATCGACACCGACGATTGCGGACCGATGGTTCTGGATGCGCTGATCAAGATGAAGTCGGAACAGGATGCCACGCTGACCTTCCGCCGGTCCTGCCGCGAAGGAATCTGCGGTTCCTGCGCGATGAACATCAACGGCAAAAACGGCCTGGCCTGCACCACCGCGATCGAGGATTGCGGTAGCAAGGTGACGATCACGCCGCTGCCGCATATGGAAGTGATCAAGGATCTGGTTCCCGATTTCACCCATTTCTACGCGCAATATGCCTCGATTCAGCCCTGGCTGAAAACGGTTACACCGACGCTTCGGGCAAGGAGCGGCTGCAATCGCCGGAAGACCGGAACAAGCTGGACGGGCTGTACGAATGTATCCTCTGTGCGTGCTGCCAGACCAGCTGTCCCAGCTACTGGTGGAACAGCGACAAATTCCTTGGCCCCGCTATCCTGCTGCAGGCCTATCGCTGGCTCGCCGACAGCCGCGATGAAATGACCGGTGAACGGCTCGATGAACTGGAAGATCCGTTCCGGCTCTATCGCTGCCACACGATCATGAATTGTGCCAATGCCTGTCCCAAGGGTCTGTCGCCGGCCAAGGCGATTGCCGAAATCAAGAAGATGACCGCCTCGCGCGAAGTCTGATTCGAAAGCCGGCGCCCATTCATGTCTGAAGCAGAGCGCAATTTTGTCATCACCGAGCCCGATCCGGATAATCCGGACTGGAAGATATGGCAGCTGAACGATCCCGATTGCTATAACAGCTTTCTGGGAAAGATGATTGTCCGGCGCGGCGGCGATGGTCTCGATGACGCTATCGCCCGGGTGCGCATGTTTCCCGAGCGCAAGCACCGTAATCTCGGCGATGCGGTCCATGGCGGAACGATGATGGGTTTCATCGACTGTTCGCTGTTTGCCGCGATGCGGGTACTTGACCTCGGCCCGTCGGGCTACGCGGTCACTCTCGAACTGCAGACCCATTTTATCGGTTCCGCGCGGATGGACGAGCCGCTCGAGGCGCAAGTCGAGATCACGCGCGAAACCGGGCGCTTCCTGTTCATGCGCGGGCTGGTCGTGCAGGGCGACAAGGGCCAGGACAATATGGCCTCTTTCACCGCCATCGTGAAAAAGGCGCCGCGCCAGAAAACAGATTTGCAATGAGCAGCTTCTACCAGCGCTATCTGGATCTGATCGCGCAAGGGGAACTGAAACCCGATCCCGATCAGGAAACATGCGCCAAACGGCTCGCCCGTTTGCAGGAAGAGCTGGAAGCCGTGCCGCCGCGCGGCAGCATATTGTGGCGGGCCTTCGGCAAGAAACCTGCGGCACCCCAGGGTATTTATATGTGGGGTGGGGTCGGACGCGGCAAGTCGATGCTGATGGACCTGTTCTATAACAATCTCGGCATCCAGCGGAAAAACGCGCGCATTTTCACGAGTTCATGCTTGATGTACACGCCCGGCTGAATGAGGAGCGCAAGAAGGAACAGGGCGATCCGGTGATCCCGGTCGCCAAGGCGCTGGCCAGCGAGGCGCGCTTTTTGGCCTTTGACGAAATGGTGGTCAACAACAGCGCCGATGCGATGATCATGTCGCGCCTGTTCACCGGTCTGGTCGAGGCCGGGGTGACCATTGTCACGACATCCAACCGCCCGCCCGACGATCTTTATAAAAACGGTCTCAACCGCGAGCATTTTCTGCCGTTCATCGACCTACTCAAGACCAGGCTGGATGTGATTTCGCTCAACGGGCCGACCGACTACCGGCGCGAAAGACTGGGCGATGTCGACCTGTGGCATGTGCCCAATGGCGAGGCCGCGACCAGAGCGCTGAGCGAAGCCTTTTTCCGCCTGACCGACTATCCCCCCGAGGACCGCGCCCACGTGCCGTCGGCCGAGATAGAGGTGCAGGGCGGGCGGATGCTGACCGTCCCGAAATCCCTCAAGGGGGTCGGGGTCTTCTCGTTCAAGCGGCTTTGCGCGGAAGCGCGGGGGGCGCAGGACTATCTCGCGATAGCGCGCCACTATCACAGCGTGATCATTGTCGGCATTCCCGTGCTGTCCAAAGAGAATCGCAACGAGGCCGCGCGCTTTGTTACCTTGATCGATGCGCTCTACGAATATCGGGTCAAACTGCTGGCCAGTGCGGACGCCGAGCCCGATGCGCTCTATCCGGAAGGCGACGGGGCTTTCGAGTTCGAACGCACCGCATCGCGGCTGCTCGAAATGCAATCCGATGACTATCTGGCTCTCGGCCACGGGGCCGCCTCCTAGAGCAGGCTGAGGCTGTCCAGATCGATCGCCATTCGCGCTGGTCTCTCCGCCATTGCCGCGAACATCCTGTCGCCGCGTTCTGTCTGTTCGACATGCAGCGAGGCGTTGATCGCCATCAGAAAGCCGGAAAAGGCATGGCGGCGATATTCGTCCCAGAAAATCTCGAAGGCGGGTGCATTTGGCCGGTTCGACAAATAGGTTTTGACCAGCTTTTCCTCTTGTTTGCGCCTCTCTTCCGGATCGGCGAAGCTGGTCCCGATCAGATAGGCCACATCATTGGCCGGATTGCCGAGAGAGCAGGTCTGCCAGTCGACCAGCGCCGCGATCCGGCCATCGGCATGGAACAGGATATTGTCGAGCCGCATATCCCCGTGGGTGATTGTTTGTTGTGCCGGTTCGTGCGCGATATAGGTTCCGATCCCGTCGACCAGCCGCTGGCCGAGATCCAGTATTTCCGGTGAAAGCAGGGAGGCAAACCGCTCGCGAAAGACCGGATAGCCGGCGGGCAGGCTGGACTCGAGAAACTGGCTGTTGCCGGTGCCGTGATCCAGCCATTCCAGGTTGTCGAACCCGCTGGCCAGTTGAAAATTGTGGAGCGCGGCGGCTTGCGCCAATGTTGTCTCCACCTGAGCCAATGACGCGCCGGCCAGCTGGTCGCCTTGGGAGGCGGGGGCCATGTCTTCAAGAAGCAGCACAAATTCCTGCTCGTTTTCCGCGATGTCGGCATGGTAGGATTTCGGGCAGAGAGCGCTACAATTATCGGCAATATCCCGATACCAGCCCACTTCCATATCATAGAGATGGAAGATCGCGGCGGCGCCCCGGCTGACCGGATCGGCACTTGGGCATTTGGCGATAAAGGTTTCCGGATGGCCTTCTTCCGCCCAGTCGCAGGTGAAGCGATAGCTGTCGCAAACCTGCCCAGTGCCGACCGGTTCATGGGTCAGCGATCGGAGCGATCCGGGAGTGGCAGCAAAACCTTCTCGACGAAGGCGCTCTCAAATTCTTCGGGGCGCATAGGGAAGCGGCCGCTCATGCTGCCGGGTCCATGATGCCGGCGAGGCCGCTGGCCGCATGTGGGCCGATGAACAGTTGTTCGATCACGCCGATGCCGTGATGCTCCCGACCATCGACGGTGAGCACAGCATCGCTGAGCGCCTGAATATGGATGGTGGTCATGTCGATTGCCGGTGCGGGGTCGAGGGTGATGACATCATGGCCGACCTCGAGATCGCCGTGATCCATGCCGTGACCCCAGACCGGATGGAGATAGCCGAGGCCGGACATGTAGAATGTTCGAGCGGCATCGCCTGTGCGCGGTGTGATCGAGAGCGATCCGGTGCCGGTTTCAAGCTGCACCTGTTTGATACGGCGGGAACCGGAATGATAGCTGAGATCAATGGCCTTCGGCTCGAACTCGAGCGCGCTCCTGCCAATCGGATCGACCACGCCGCGGCGGTTCCACGGCATACCGTCGCCGTCGTCATTGCTGTGGAAGAAACAGGCGTGATTGTCGAAATTGAGCGGTGTCCAGAGCCACCAGAATTGCGGAAATTCGCCTGCCGGTGGTGGTTGCGATTCGGAGGCTCCGACTTGTCTTATGCCCCAGCTTCTGTCGCGGGTGCCGCGGCAATTGGCGATATCGATATCCTGCCCATCGACTGTGATGGTGCCCGACCAGTCGCCATTTTGCGTCATTCTGGTGTAATCCATCATCAGCCGGGGCCCCTCGCGGCGGATGAAGCGCGGTTCCTCGATTGGCTGGTGGCGGGCGGTAATAGTGATGTCGGCGGTGACCGGACTGTCATTACCCGCCACCGTTATCCGCAGCTTCTCTAGCGGTTCGACGATGGTGACGGTGATCGGGCCGACCGTGAGGTCGAGCCTTTCGCTTCCCATTCTCTTGGAAGCCCGCAGATTATATTGCTTGCCGTCGATCGAGACGCAAAAGGCGGCGTCCATGATATCGAGCTGGGGGTAGATGCCGAGCGCGGCGGCGAAGAAGATGCTGCCATCGGCGCTATAGCCGTTAAAGAAATAGCGGTCGTAGAAATTGCGGTTGCCGCCCGATAAAGCCATTGGTTCCGGCGTCTGGTGCAGCGGATATTCGTCGCCCTTTGTCAGCATGTTGCATCCTCTTTTTCTTCGCATCATGCCATTTGGATTTCACTTTGCAACGCAAAAGAATGGAAGACTTGGAAGCATGTTTTGGTTTTGCCCGTCATCCTGAACTTGTTTCAGTATCCCGGGAGAGGGAGAACCGTTGGAGGTCCTGAAACGAGTTCAGGATGACGAGGTTGATGCGCCACTATTGCTACTGCGAACCAATTGCAAAGATAGCGGTCAAAATGGTGCTTTCTGCGGTTGAATTTGTCATAACAGGGGCCTAATCCAGCCATTAAGTTACTTTTCGACTCTATATTAGGAGAATTTCCCACATGGCCCGTAACAAGATTGCGCTGATCGGCGCAGGCATGATCGGCGGCACGCTCGCCCACCTCGCTGCTTCCAGAGAAATGGGCGATGTCGTCCTGTTTGATATCGCCGAGGGCATGCCGGCCGGCAAAGCGCTTGATCTGGCGCAGGCCGCTCCGGTGGACGGATTTGACAGCAAGCTCAAAGGCACCAGCGACTATGCCGATATTGCCGGTGCCGATGTGATCATCGTGACTGCAGGCGTCCCGCGCAAGCCCGGCATGAGCCGCGACGATCTGCTCGGCATCAACCTGAAAGTGATGAAGGCCGTTGGCGAAGGCATCAAGGCCAACGCACCCGACGCCTTTGTCATCTGCATCACCAACCCGCTCGACGCGATGGTCTGGGCTTTGCGCGAATTTTCCGGCCTGCCGCACAACAAGGTGGTCGGCATGGCCGGCGTGCTCGACAGCGCCCGTTTCCGTCACTTCCTGGCTGAAGAATTCAACGTCTCGGTCGAAGATGTCACCGCTTTCGTTCTCGGCGGCCACGGCGACACGATGGTTCCGGTTCCGGCTTATTCGACAGTAGCCGGCATCCCGATCCCCGATCTGATCAAGATGGGCTGGACCACGCAGGACAAGATCGACGCGATCGTCCAGCGCACCCGCTCCGGCGGCGGCGAAATCGTCCAGCTGCTCGGCAATGGTTCGGCTTATTACGCACCAGCGACCAGCGCGATCATGATGGCGGAAAGCTATCTCAAGGACAAACGCCGCGTGCTGCCTGCTGCGGCTCACCTGACTGGCCAATATGGCGTTGACGATCTTTATGTCGGCGTGCCGGTCATCATCGGCAAAGACGGTGTCGAGAAGGTCATCGAAATCGAACTGAGCGAAGAAGCCCAGGGCAATTTCGATGTGTCGGTCGATGCGGTGAAGGAGTTGCTGGAAGCTTGCAAGGGGCTGGATCCGAGCCTGGCGTAAATTTGGTGTTCAATTATCTGGCTCTAAATCTGGCGATAAGCGGCGCAGCACCGATAGATGGGCCTCGGCTTCTTGACATCTTTTGGTCAGCTTGTGCGGAAGGTAGCGTTAAATTTAGAGAGGGAGAAGCGCACAAGCGGGAATTTGGTGATTTGCCTTTTTGGGTTCGTCAATATTATCGAGGCGTAAAAAAGTTGGTGTCCGTTTATCAGCTTGGTGAGCAAGAGACCGCTTATCTGGTTTTTTCGATAATAATGATGCGTGGGGACATGAATATACCAGCGGCTGTTCAGTGGTGGCGCAGCAATTGTCCCTGGATAGAGCCAATAAATTCATTTCTTTGAAATATGCGGGAAAAGTTGTTCCGTTGAAGAAATGTCGGCAGAATGTCAGATGGGAATGCAGTAAAAATAATCTGTATTTCGAGTTTTTCCCGAAGATATAAGTTTCCAGATTCGAGGTGTCGAACTGAGTACCGACTTCAACGTAATTCAGCTTTCGAAATTAAAAAAGCCCACCCAGCAGTATTTGGAGCGTCAGCGATCGCTGAGAGACGGAGATCGCTGATAGTTGTTATTATGGGGCATGGCAGAATTCAGAAAGGAATAGAATGAGCATTTTAATCGACAAGAACACCAAAGTTATCACCCAGGGCATGACCGGCAATACCGGTACGTTCCACACCGAACAGGCGTTGGCTTATGGCACGCAGATGGTTGCGGGCGTTACGCCGGGCAAGGGCGGCACGACCCATATCGGGCTGCCGAATTTTGACACGGTTGCCGAAGCGAAGGAAGCAACCGGCGCGACGGCTTCTGTTGTGTATGTTCCGCCGCCATTTGCAGCGGACTCGATCCTCGAAGCTATCGACGCAGAGATCGAGCTGATCGTTGCGATCACCGAGGGCGTTCCCGTGCTCGACATGGTCCGCGTCAAGCGCGCGCTGCAAGGTTCCAAGTCGCGCCTGATCGGCCCGAACTGCCCCGGCGTCCTGACCCCCGACGAATGCAAGATCGGCATCATGCCCGGCAGCATTTTCCAGAAGGCTCGGTCGGCGTGGTCTCGCGTTCCGGTACGCTCACCTATGAAGCGGTGCATCAGACCACGGCGGTTGGCCTCGGCCAGACCACAGCCGTCGGCATTGGCGGCGATCCGGTCAACGGCACCAATTTCATCGACGTGCTGGAACTGTTCCTGGCCGACGACGAAACCAAGTCGATCATCATGATCGGTGAAATCGGCGGCAGCGCGGAAGAAGAAGCGGCGCAATTCATTGCTGATGAAGCCAAGAAGGGCCGCAGCAAACCGATGGTCGGCTTTATCGCTGGCCTTACGGCGCCTCCGGGACGCCGCATGGGCCATGCCGGCGCGATCGTTTCCGGCGGCCAGGGCGGCGCGGAAGACAAGATCGCCGCGATGGAAGCAGCGGGCATCCGCGTGTCGCCTTCGCCGAGCGAACTGGGCATCACGCTGGACGCGATGTTGAAGGAGCTGGTTTGATTGTTTGAAGCGGACCGCATTTTTTGTTCCCTGCCGCAGGGCAGGGCCCAGACGATAGTGCGCTACAGTTCTGGGCACCGGCCTTCGCCGGTGAACAATGCGGTCGGTGAACGGAAATGGGCAAGCCGGGATATGTTTATATCATGGCGAGCCAAAAGAATGGGACGATCTATCTGGGTGTGACGAGCAATCTTCCGAAGCGGGTCTACGAGCATCGCCAGGGATTGTTCGAGGGATTTACGAAAAAGCACGGATGCAAATTGCTGGTCTGGTATGAGGGTTATGACGACATTCAGGAAGCCAGGCTACCGAACGCCGGATGAAAAACTGGAACCGACAGTGGAAGCTCAAGCGGATCGAACGAATGAACCCGGACTGGAATGATCTGTGGGATGATATTGTGAAGTGACTCTGTTCCCTGCCGCAGGGCAGGGTCCAGATGATCGGACGGGACAGTTCTGGACACCGGCCTACGCCGGTGAACAGTTAAGGGCCGGACTGGAGTGGTTTGAGGTTGTGAGGTGACGATGATTTGATGTTCCCCGCCGAAGGGCGGGGTCCAGACGATAGTACACTACAGTTCTGGGCACCGGCCTTCGCCGGGGAACAGTTAAGGGCCGGACT
>NZ_PYIA01000032.1:0-6374 GCF_013265645.1 Sphingopyxis sp. BSNA05
CTTCGGCAACCACCCGCATGTCCAGTGCATGCGCCAGATGCGCAATGGTGCCGATAATCGCGCGATCGGCCGGGCTATGTTCGATCCGGGAAATGAACGTGCGATCAATTTTCAGGCAATTGGCGGGCAGATCCCTGAGATATTGCAGCGAGGAATAGCCGGTTCCGAAATCGTCGATGGATATGCCGACACCGCTGTTGCGAATCTGCTGGAGCGTGGCTCTGACCTGCTCATTATTGTCGATCAGCAATTCTTCGGTAATCTCGATCGTGATTTTTGACGGTTCGATACCATTGGCTTCGATATTGGCGAGCAGTTCCTGGCAGAGATTCTGGTTCTGGAACTGGCGCGGGGATACGTTGATCGCGACGCGTGGCAGATCAATACCGCGGTCGGCATAGGATTTTATTTCCCGGCAAACTTCACCCATGACCCAGCGGCCGAGAATGTCCATGAGTCCGCTTTCATCTGCGACCCGGATGAACTGGATCGGCAACAGGCGGCCGCGGCGTGGATGATCCCATCTGATAAGCGCTTCCAGGCCAACATATTCGAGTGTTTTTGCATCGACAATCGGCTGATATTCGAGCGCGAACTGATTTTCGTTAAACGCGTCGCGAAGTTCGTTTTCCAGCGCGGCATCGGCCTGGGCAATCTCGTTCATGTCTTCCGAGAAGAACCGGTAACAGTTGCGGCCATTGGCCTTGGCGTCATACATGGCGAGATCGGCCATGCGGAGAACTTCCTCATATTCATCGCCGTCGTTCGGGATCAGGCTGACGCCGATTGACGCACTGATCACCTGACCCACACCGCTGATGGCATAGGGCTCGCTGATTGATTTCAATATTTTGGAACAGCGCGAATTGATCGAATCGATATTCTCGAATTTGTTCAAAATGATCGCAAATTCGTCCCCGCCGATGCGCGCGGCAAAATCCTCGGGGCCAATGACCTTGGAAATGCGTTCGGCGACCTCGCGCAACAGCGCGTCGCCACTGTGATGGCCGCGGGTGTCATTGATGATCTTGAACCGGTCCAGATCGAGCAGCAAAAGCGCAGCCTGGCTATCGGCTTTCTTGCAATTGGCGATGGTCGATTTGACATTCTCGGCGAGCAGCACGCGATTGGGCAGGCCGGTCAGCATGTCGTGCAGTGCGAGATGCGTTCTATGTTCCTCGGCGAACTTCCGGGCAGTGATATCGACCGCTGTTGTCAGCACGCCGATCGTCTCGCCTTTATGATTAAGTAGCGGCGACTTGTTGCAATGGAAAATCAGATCGACACCGTCGCTGGTGATTTTCTCTTCGAAATGCGGAATGGCCAGGCTCGATTTCAGCACCATCGCATCCCGTCTGCGCGTATTTGCTGCCAGGGTCGGCTCGAAATTATTGGCAAAATCGGTGCCGACCATCTCGTCCGGGTCCTTGTCAAACAGGGCGGACTGATAGGCGTTGGTGAACAGGCATTTTCCCGACCGGTCGGTCGCATTGATCATGATCGGGATCGTGTCGATGATTTGCTCGAGCATGCTTTTGCCTGACGGACCTTCGTTCGAGGCCGCCGCGCCAAAGGCTGCGTGCTTCCGGCCGATTTCCGAGGCGCGCTTGCGCAGGGTCACGCTTTTCTTGCTTTTCGTCAGCAGGGACAAGGCACGGCTACAGAATTCGACATGCGAAACCGGGCTCTGCAAAAAGTCGGTGGCGCCAGCGTCCAGTGCGGCAAGCCGGCATTCGCGATCCTGGTGCGCTGTAATGACGATCGCTGGAATTTCATTGGCGCCGGGCATCAGCCTGACCTTGCGGATGAATTCCGCGCCGTTCATTTGCGGCATCCGGTAATCCACCACCATCAGATCCGCCTTGTTGTCGCGCAGCCAATCCAGCGCTTCCACAGGATCAGCATAGGTGACGGCGGAATATTTTTCCCCCATCAGCGTCACAAACTGGGCGTAGATCCGCAGATTGGTAGGCCGGTCATCGACTATTAAAACACGCGTGCTCATGATTGAAGGCACTACAGGGCGATGATCAAGATAAGGTTAACGTCTATTTATCGGATCATTTTTCGCTTTTCTGTCCGTCATTGCCCCTATCAGGCGGCCTCTCAGCCGATGGCCGAGGGATGAAAAGGCCTCGCTGTTTCAAAGGATCCGGCACCTGCGCACCGGGACAAGGGCGAACATGTCCGCAGAAATCCAGCCAAAATCATTCTCGTTCGATTGAACGGTTCAAGAGCAGAAAAGCTATTCACGGCAAGCAGATGACGCGATTTATTGGAAGATTTGGAAGCATGTTTGAGAAATCGATGGTCGGGAAGAGAGGATTCGAACCTCCGGCCCCTGCCTCCCGAAGGCAGTACTCTACCAGGCTGAGCTACTTCCCGATCCGATTGCTTTTCCTGACGCAAGGGATGCAATGGGCGGATTATATGCCAGTATGATTTGCGGTTCAAGCCATCGCGCCCGGCCTAGCAAAACTTTATCTGTTTGATCTCTCCCGCCGGATTGGGTTGAGGATATCGCTTGAGCGGTCTACCGTTTGCCGGAACCTTGGTTGGAGTGTGATGGTTTGATTCCCGGACAGCATTATGAGCAGCAATATCTTGACCTGATGCGGCAGATCTGGACGCAGGGCGATGAACGTGTCGATCGCACTGGTGTCGGCACCCGGGCCATTTTCGGTGTGACGATGCGTTTCGATCTCGCGGACGATGCCATTCCTTTGCTCACGACCAAGCGGGTGTTCTGGAAGACGGCAGCACGCGAAATGCTGTGGTTCCTGACCGGGGACACGAATATCCGCGAACTGGTGAAGCAGAAAGTGCATATCTGGACCGACTGGCCGCTCGACAAATATCGCAAGGAAACCGGCGAGCTGCTGGACCGCGACGCCTTTGAACAGCGGATCATCGAGGATGATGGCTTTGCCGCAAAATGGGGCGATCTGGGCCCCGTCTATGGGAAGCAATGGGTCGACTGGCCGCGCTATACACCGGCGGGCGAGGGCCTGTATCGTCGGGAGAAGAAAGGGTTCAACCAGATTGAAGCCCTGATTAACGGCATCAGGAATAATCCCGATTCCCGGCGCCATATTTTTACGGGCTGGAATGTGGCCGAGCTGGACCAGATGGCTTTGCCGCCCTGTCACAAGACCTATCAATTCTATGTCTCGGGAGGAAAATTGTCGGGGCTGCTCTATCAGCGCAGTTGCGATCTCGGTTTGGGCTTTGCGTTCAATGTCTTTTCTGCCGCGCTGCTGATCCGGATGATTGCGCAGCAGTGCGATCTGGAGCCGGGCGAGCTGATATGGAATGGCGGTGATGTGCACCTTTATCTCAACCACGCCGAGCTGGTTGAACAGCAGATCGCGCGCGTGCCTTCGGGCGCACCGAAACTGAAAATCCTGCGCCGGCCCGATTCGATTTTCGATTATGAAATCGGTGATTTCGAGGTGCAGGATTATCGCCCCCAGGCGCATATTTCCGCGCCCGTAGCGGTCTGATCAATCAAAAGGGCAGGGAGATTGACCTAAATTCGGTTTTGTAATATTGTAACAGCTAGTTGAACGAATATTGCAGCGCAACAATTGCGCGATTCTTGCTGGAGAGGCCTGATGGCTGACGAAAATACCAAAAGCAATTTGCCGCCGCTGACTTTACACATACCCGAACCGAAATTTCGCCCCGGTGATACGGTCGATTACAGCGATCTTCAGATTCCTGAAGCCGGCGCGCAGAGGCGTCCGGACATCAACACCGCGCCCAAGGACATGCAGGACATAGTCTATGACATGGTCCGCGTTCTCGATGATGATCATAAGGCCGTCGGTCCGTGGGATCCCAAGCTGGATGACGAAATCTTGCTCAAAATGCTCCGCACGATGGTGCAGGTGCGCACCTTTGATGACCGGCTTCACCGCCAGCAGCGTCAGGGCAAAACCAGCTTCTACATGAAATGCACCGGCGAGGAGGCGACATCGGTTGCCGCTGCCATGGCATTGCACAGTGATGATATGTGCTTCCCGAGCTATCGCCAGCAGGGCATATTGTTCGTCCGGGGCTATCCCATGATCGAGATGGTTAACCAGATATTCTCGAACAAGGCGGACAAGCTGAAGGGGCGTCAGCTGCCGATCATGTATAGTTCGAGTGAGCTAAACTTCTTCACCGTATCGGGCAATCTGACCACGCAATATCCGCAAGCCGTGGGCTGGGCGATGGCCAGTGCGAGCAAGGGTGACAGCCGGATTGCCGCCGCCTGGTGCGGCGAGGGATCGACCGCCGAAGGCGATTTTCACGCGGCGATGACCTTTGCCGCCGTCTATAACGCGCCGGTGATCATGAATGTAGTCAACAACCAGTGGGCGATCTCGTCCTTCTCCGGTTTTGCCGGGGCAGAGCGGACCACCTTTGCGGCGCGCGGGGCCGGCTATGGCATTGCTGCGCTGCGGGTCGACGGCAATGATCCGCTGGCTGTCTATGCCGCGACAAGCTGGGCAGCGGAACGGGCGCGGACCAACCAGGGTCCGACCCTGATCGAGCATTTCACCTATCGCGCCGAGGCCCATAGCACTTCCGATGATCCCACGGCCTATCGCAGCGCGCAGGAGCGCGAAGAATGGCCGCTCGGCGACCCGATCATGCGATTGAAGCGGCATCTTATCCAGCGCGGTGTGTGGAGCGAGGAGCAGCAGGAAGCTCTGGATGCCGAATGTCTGGAAGCGGTCAAGGAGACGGTCAAGGAAGCCGCCAAAACGGCATATTGGGCCACGGTCTGCACCAGCCTTTCGAAACCATGTTCCAGGACGTGTTCGAAGAAATGCCCTGGCACCTCAAGGAACAAGCCGAACAGGCCAATAAGGAACGGGAAATCAAATGGCCGTCATGAATATGATAGAGGCTATCAACAGCGGCCTCGAAAATATGATGGAACGCGACGACGATGTCGTGATCATGGGCGAGGATGTCGGCTATTTTGGCGGTGTTTTCCGCGCCACAGCGGGCCTGCAGGAGAAGTTCGGCAAGACCCGCTGTTTTGACACGCCAATTTCCGAATGCGGGATTATCGGCGCGGCGGTGGGCATGTGTGCTTATGGTCTGCGGCCGGTGCCGGAAATCCAGTTCGCCGATTATATCTATCCGGGCATGGACCAGCTGATCTCCGAAGCGGCGCGGCTGCGCTATCGTTCGGCCGGCGAGTTTACCGCGCCCCTGACGGTCCGTTCGCCCTTCGGCGGCGGTATCTTTGGCGGGCAGACGCACAGCCAGTCGCCGGAAGCGATGTTTACCCATGTTTCGGGGTTGAAAACCGTCATTCCGTCGACGCCTTATGATGCCAAGGGCCTGTTGATTGCATCGATCGAAGATAATGATCCGGTGCTCTTCTTCGAGCCGAAACGGATCTATAACGGGCCTTTTACGGGCTATTATGACAATCCGGTCTCGCCCTGGTCGAAATTTGCCGAGGCCGAAGTGCCGGAGGGCCATTACACCGTGCCGCTGGGCAAGGCCAATATCGTGCGCGAAGGCGATGCGGTGACGGTTCTGGCCTATGGCACGATGGTCCATGTCTGCAAGGCGGTGGTCGAGGAGCACCAGATCAACGCCGAAGTCATTGATTTGCGGACCCTTGTGCCGGTTGATATCGAGACGATCGAGGAGTCGGTGAAGAAGACCGGGCGCTGCCTGATCGTGCATGAGGCAACGCGGACCAGCGGCTTTGGCGCGGAGCTGTCCGCGCTGGTGCAGGAACGCTGTTTCTATCATCTGGAGGCGCCGATCGAGCGGGTCACCGGCTTTGATACGCCTTATCCGCACAGCCTGGAATGGGCCTATTTCCCGGGACCGGTGCGGATCGGTGAAGCGCTGGAGAAAATTGTCAGGGACTTGAAATCATGAGCAAATATACATTCAATCTGCCTGATATCGGCGAGGGTATTGCCGAAGCGGAAATCGTCAAATGGCATATCAAGATCGGCGATGTCGTGGCCGAGGATGACCAGCTGGCCGATGTCATGACCGACAAGGCGACGGTCGAGATGGAAGCGCCGGTTTCCGGCAAGATTATCGCCATTGCCGGGGAAGAAGGCGACATTATCGCGATCGGTTCGATGCTGGTCGAGATCGAAGTCGAGGGCGAGGTTGATGCCGATAAATTGGAAGAGTTGGAAGCATCCGACGCCGTTGCGGAAGCCTCTGAAGAAGCTGAGTCTGATGTCAAGAATGACAAGCAAGATGCTGAAATTAAAGAAGAAAAATCTTCATCTCCAACAAACCCAACAGCGCAGGCCGAAGTCGAACAGCCTGCTGATGTTCCAGTGGCCTCAGACAATCCCGCAACCGAAAATGCCTGGCAGAAAGTGCTCGCCACGCCG
>NZ_PYIA01000033.1:0-4496 GCF_013265645.1 Sphingopyxis sp. BSNA05
GGCTTCCTGTTCACTGGCATAGAATATACCGGGTCGTTCGTCAGCCTTGCGAAACCGGCTGGCAATGCGGTGACCATAGCGAAAGGGTGATCCGAGAAGATAATGCAGTCCTTGTGCTGCCTTTGGCAGATCAGGCTTTGCATCCTCCACCAGTTCTTCAAGGCGGGATTGGTCTTCGAGATTATCTGCAAGGCGATTGGTAGAGATACGGTGCTGCGCTTCAACCACACGCCAGACTGTCCGGCGATAGCGCCGGAACTCAGACGCGAGCGCGGTGGGCGTCCACATAATCACATACGGTCATCAGGCCTTTGAAACTGTCGATCAGGTCAATCGGTTTGGCGCCCAGATCAAGATTATGGGATGTAAGCCAGGATTTGGCCGCCTTGTCATCGCTGCCCAGCAATGCATCAAGACTGCGGAACAGACGCAGCAGAAACTGGCCAGCTTCAAAGGATTTGGAGGCAGGATCGAGTTTGGTCTGATCGGAGCGTAAACGGGATATGGTAGCGCCGGACAAACCCAGTATCGCGCCCAGCTTGGCGTTGCTCAAGCCCCAATATTCTGCAATTCTGGCAACCGCGGTCGTCAGAATTCTGTCATCATCTGATTTGGTTTTTGGCAATCTGCTTGCCATCACATACCCTTTCATTTGAATATATTTATCTATAATCATTCATTTGAATATTTGCAAGTATTTTCGATATTCTGAACATCCGCTCGCTATGCGGCTTCCGCCAGCTCATCATCAGCTTCCTCGGCCAATGCAGCATCGTAGCCACCCAGCTTCAGAAGCAAGCTCGCCGCCTCCTCGGCGCGCGCAGCAGCGGTCAGCATTGCGCGGTCATCATTTTTGAGCAGTTTGAGCCAGCTCGCGATATAGCTGGCATGATTGTCGAGATGACTGACCGGCAAGCCCAGTTCTGCGCCCAGGATTGCGCTAGACAGTTCTGCTACCAGTTCTTCCGCTGCATAAGCAGCGCTTCGAAAACGGTTTTTGAGATTGCGGTTCAAACGTAATTTATGACCAGTCCAGTGCGAGCATTCATGCGCGAGCGTCGCGTAATAATGATCATAACCATAAAACAAATGCGCCGGCGGCATGGTAATCCGGTCGAGCAGAGGTTCGTAATAAGCGGCACTTCCGGTTTCCCGGATATTGGCACCGACAGACTCAAAGAAACTATCTAGCGCTGCCTCCCTGCCCTCCGGTTCAATCTCTTGTACTTCCAGTTTAGGGTAATAGCGTTCGGGCAGATTATCGCATTGATCGGCATTGAAGATAGCATAGGATTTGACGACGCGGCGTGTTTCTGATTCCTGATCCTCACCAGTGCTGGCTTCGATCTCTTTTGTATAGCTTTTGTAGAAGATGGCGATGGTCGATTTTTCTCCTTTACGCACCTGCCCGCCCAAAGCGGCGCATTGCCGGTAGGTCATCCAGTATGGGGATAGAAAACCGCCAGCTTCCGCTACCATCCAGAGCCAGAAGGTGTTCATGCCGCGATAGGGCGTTCCGCAGTGCCTCAGCGGCCGCGAAACCGGAAGGCCTCGCCACGGCTGGACCCAAGGCTTGGTTCCTTCTTCCAGATTTTCGATAATGGCAGCCGTGATCCTTGCGGCCGGCGATATCTTCGGTGAGCGATGTGATCTTTTGGGCATGTCTATTCTCCTGAATATATCCAGCAAAATTGCCGGATCAGACAGGCCCAAGCCCCCTCTCCTCTTGCGTTCGAACGGACGCAAAAATCCTAAAATAAAAGAAGCGACTTGCCTTGAAAGGCAAGCCGCTTCAGCCAGAAGACCACCTGCCAGGAGGAGGATCAGGCAGCCTTGTCGGCTATCTCTGGAATATCTTCTGATGCGCCAGCTTCCGAAGTTTCATCTTCTAAAACCTCGTCAGCCGCAGACAAATCAGCAAAGCGCATCGCATCGGGTACCCACTGCGCAGCTTGCTGTTTGACCTCGGCCTCTGCGATGAAGTTTCCGGAGAAGATGCGCTCGGCCGTTGCAGCAAGATCGGCCTTTTTGGAAGTGCCGTAGCGGTTTGAAAGTTCTAGACCGCCGACTTCTTGCATTCCGCCAAGCGTTTTGGCCTTGGGTACTCGGTCAAAATAATTGGCCGCAGTCGGACGCCACCAAGCCGCCATATCGATTTCCAAGATACCGCCCAGATAATCGTGCAGTGAGACTTGCCGGTCGCCTTCAACATTCAGGCTGGCAACCAGCGTTCGCGAGACAACATGGCCGAGCCACGCACTGCGCGCATCATCACTCATTGCCCGAAATGCTACAAAACGCTCGACATCAGTAGTGCCAGCTTTCCAGCTTTCATCCAGTGACCCGCGCAATTCCGCCAGGCTTGCACTAGCCGGTGCATCCTTTGCCTCGAAATTATGCGCCGGACCATTTGCAACAGGGCCCTTGAGAGTCGATGCCTCCTGTGCCTGCCAGTCATGGCTGTCGCTATCCGCAAGCGTGAAGATCATAAAATCGAGCGCGAGCGCCGGATCGCTGGCCACATGAAGCGACAAAATATCACGCCGCTGCATCGCCAGTTCATCGACGAGGCGTTTCGAAAGCGCTGCGCGCTTGGGTTTAGCGGCCTCGCCTTCCTCGACCAGCTCAACGCCTTCCTCTTCGACCGGGGCATCGGCCTTTTCGGTATAATATTGGGGAACCAGTGTCGGTACGCCGTCATCGCCAAGCGCCAGAAAAGCGCCTGCTTCGCTGCGAAGCGCATCGGCCAGAACTGGCTTGCGATCATTGAGCGCGCGCATTTCCTGTTCGATTTCCGACACTCGTTTTTCGGCCGCGAACACATCATCTTCGCTGCTGTCTTCATTTTCGAGGATGACAGCTTCGCCGTCATATTCGATTTCCAGTTCAGACAAACGCGCGATAGCTTCTTCCCTAAGCGGTTCAAGCTCGGTAGGAAGCCGGTTCAAACCTTCGACAAGTTCATGCGAGACATAACAGTCAAGCGTTGGCTTTACCCAGGCAAGACCATGCTGGTCTTTGACCTCATCGGCCCGCCATTCCATTTTCTCCGCGGCCAGGCGCTCAAGAAGCGCGACATCAACCCAGCTTTCACTTTCATCATCATCGAAGAGTTCTCGGTCGATTTTGCCGCCTGCCGCAAGATAAGCATCGCGTCCGACGAGAACAGCGCGGGGATCACTGGCCAAAACACTGGCGTCCAGAACCATTCGCCGGATGCTGTCGGGTGTAATTTGATAATAAGCGCCAGAAACTTCCTCGAACACTTGGGCCTGACGTTCGACATCCGAGGTCGCTCCATAAGCTTTTGCAATATCGAGCGTGATGTCACCGCTTGCCAATGCTTTAAAAACCACTGGTGCCAGCTTGGCGAGACGCAATCGCCCTTCGACAAAGCGAACCGTTTGACCAAAACGAATGGCTACGTCTTCGATACTGGCTCCGTCGTCAACAATATCCTGAAACGCCTCGGCTTCATCGGCTGGATTGAGTTTTACGCGCTGGAAATTCTCAGCCAGACTGATTTCGCGAATTTCATGCGCTTCGCCGTTTTTGACCAAGCATGTAATCGGCTCGGTCTTCTTAATCGCTTTGTCCTTGGCAAGAGCCTTCAACTGTTTGAGACGCCGGCCACCTGCCGTGACCTCAAATTTACCCCGCGCAATCGCGTTAACGACGAGGTTTTGTAACAATCCTCGCGCGGCAATATCCGCCTTCAGCCATGCATCGGCCGCCGGATCAGAACGCTTGCGGACGTTTTCTTGGATTCAACGAGCTTGTTGAGTGGAATAGATTTGAACATTTTATAACTCCTGATTGATCGAACCAACGTTCTTCGGCGACCATCGCCAAAACCGGGTTCAAAAGAGCCAAGCCTCCTCCCCTCTCATTGCCCGGGGTAACAGGTTGGCTTTCTGATTGATTGCAATTGAAGGAGAGCGGGATTGCTCAGGCCCCCAGTTTTTCCAGTATCTGCGCTGCTTCATTCACTGGAACAAAAAGACGCGTGCGGTAACGGATAATCTCGGTAAAACAGCCTTTGGATTTATACCAGTCGAGCCGCTCGGCTGAAAAGCCCGTCAGTTCCAATCGCTGGCTGCCGTTGATCAGCGAGCGTTTGGCCATAAGGTCATCATGACTTTGAACTGAAAACGGCTTGCCGCTTTGCATGACCATTTCCGCAACACGGGACGGATTGATTGTCTGGTTCATGTCGAGACCAAAGGCGCGGGAAAGATCAGCCATATCAAACTCGGAAATTTCGCGGCCAATGATTGAGCGCCCGTCGCTTGCCGCAATGCGGGTGACACGGACAAACGCTCCAGGAATTTTGTTCCAGACTGGCAGTAGTAAACCGGTGACAAGATGTACGCGTTCATGGGCCGTTTCCATCGCCGCTTGTTCTTCCTCATCCAACCAGCCTTTTCGGAAGCTTTTGAAATCGACCTGCTCCCAAAGACTTTCCGACAAAGCTTCGAGAGTCCAGTTTACCGATT
>NZ_PYIA01000034.1:0-9349 GCF_013265645.1 Sphingopyxis sp. BSNA05
CCCGCATAGGTCCAGTCGACAACCCGCAACCGTTCCGGGTCTATGCTCGCCCAGAAAATATCGAAACCGCCGATGAACGTGATCGCATAGGCCAGACAGACCAGCAGGCCGAAGACGATCAGCACCATCTGGATCGCATCGGCGTAAACCACCGCCCGGATGCCGCCGAGAAAGGAATAGACGATGGTGATTATGCTGATCGCCAGGATCGACTGGAGGAATGGAACGCCCAGCACCGCCTCGATGATGATACCGGTCGTATAGACCATGATGCCGGTGCCGAAGGCGCGCACGATCTGGAAGGCGACACTGATCAGGAAGCGCGTCGACCGGCCGATCCGCTGCTCGAGAAAGTCGAATATGCTGATCACGCCCGAGCGGTAGAGCGGCGGCATGATCACGAACATCACCAGCAGCATCGCCAGCGGCAGCGCGAATTCGAAAGTCAGCCATTTCAGCCCGCCGCCTTCCCGCAGGCCGACAAAGGCCGGCGCCGAGATAAAGCTGATGGCCGATAATTGGGTGGCCATGGCCGACAAACCGAGGGGGAACCAGCCGATCGCCTTGTTGCCGAGAAAATAGTCGCCTTCGTCATTCTGCTTGCTGAGGAACAATCCGAACATCAGCATCGCCGCGAGATAGGCGATGACCACGAGATAGTCGAAACTGTTCATTTATCCGGTCTGCAGCCCGTGGTTATCTGTTGATGACAAAAAAGGCCGGGATGCTTTCACATCACCGGCCATAAAGTTATTTGTTCGCAGGAGGAACAATGTGAGGCGCCGACCCGAGTTTTGGGAGGAGAAGGCCGGCGCCAAACTGGTTAGCCTTTGGCAAATTCCGGATAGGCTTCGACACCCACTTCGGCGATGTCCATACCGAGCATTTCCTGCTCTTCACTCGGACGCACACCGATGGTGTATTTAAGCGCAAACCAGACGATGGAGCTCGTGATCATCACGAACACGCCAGTGGCAACAACACCGGTAAGCTGTGCGACAAACGGCACTTCGGTGTTGGAGAAAGGAACGATCAGCGTACCCCAGATACCAGCCATAAGGTGGACAGGGATGGCACCGACGACATCATCGATCTTCAGCTTGTCGAGCATCGGAACGGCGAAGACGACGATTGCGCCACCGATACCACCGATCAGCAGAGCCTGCGGGACCGACGGAGCCAGTGGCTCTGCGGTGATCGAGACCAGACCGGCCAGTGCACCGTTGAGCGCCATCGTAACGTCGATCTTCTTGTACATGATCTGGGTCAGGATGATCGCGACAACTACGCCTGCTGCTGCAGCCATATTGGTGTTGACGAAGATCTTGGAGACATCGCTGACATCGCTGATCGTGCCCATGGCAAGCTGCGATGCACCGTTGAAGCCGAACCAGCCGAGCCACAGGATGAATGTACCCAGGGTCGCCAGTGGAATGCTCGAACCCGGCATGACCGTGACCTTGCCGTTGATATAGCGTCCCAGACGGGGGCCGACAATCAAGGCACCAGCCAAAGCCGCCCAGCCACCGGTCGAGTGGACCAGCGTGGAGCCGGCGAAATCACTGAAGCCCATTGCGTCGAGCCAGCCTGCGCCCCATTCCCAGCTGACAATCACGGGATAGATAAACCCGGTCAGCACGAACACGAAAATGAAGAACGGAATGACTTTCACCCGCTCTGCAACGGTGCCGGATACAATCGACGCCGTGGTTGCACAGAAAACCATCTGGAAGAACCAGTCGGAAGCCACCGAATAGCCGGTGTCGACATCGGCTTCACCGACGCCCTGCATGGCATAAGGGAAGTCGGCGATACCGAAATAGCCACCTTCAAAGCCCGGATAGGCAATCGAATAGCCGATGACCCAGAACATGATACCGGCGATCGAATAAAGGCCGATATTTTTCAGGCACTGCATCGACACGTTTTTCGACCGGACAAGGCCGGCTTCCAGCATGGCGAAACCGGCTGCCATCCACATGACCAGAAAACCACCGATCAGGAAAAGCAGCGTGTTGAGGATATAGGCGGTATTGGCACTGGGGTCGGCTGCTTCAACCGCCTCCTGCGCAAGCGCAGGAGCGGCGGCACCTATGACCGCCAATCCTGCAGAAATCGTCAAAAATTTTCTCATTATCTGTTTCCCCGATTAGATTGCTGTGTCGCCGGTTTCACCGGTGCGAATGCGGACGGCGTCTTCGAGACCGAGCGTGAAGATCTTGCCGTCGCCAATCGATTCCGTCCCCGCGGCGGTCTGGATCGCCTCGACCGCCTGGGCCGCGACAGCGCTGCTGCAGGCGACCTCGATTTTCAGCTTCGGAACCATGTTGGTGGTATATTCCGCGCCGCGATAGACTTCCGTCTGGCCCTTTTGCCGACCGAAGCCTTTGACTTCGGTTACGGTCATGCCGGTCACACCGACACCGGTCAGCGCTTCACGAACATCGTCAAGCTTGAACGGTTTGATTATGGCTATGATAAATTTCATTACGCCCCCTATTGTTGTTACCGGGGAACGCCTCGCAAAGCCCGTGCCAGAATCGGAAGGCTTTGGATTCAAGGGATTTTCAGAAAATCCGGCCGCTTAAGAAAGAGTAAATTTTGTGCATTGCAGCACGAGTGCACAATTTTTAGGCAATGGTGTGCGTGGCAAAGCAGGGTATTATGGAACATGATTCGCTGGACAGGCCGGCGCCAACAAAACAGGAAATTGAGATTTCGCCAGAGATGGTTGATGCTGGCTTGGATGTGCTGTGCGACTACGAACCAAACAACGGTGTCAAGCTATCTGATGTCGCCATCAACTGCTTCAGGGCGATGTCCGCCAAACTTCCACTCTCCGATAGCCACGAATAGTTTAAGGGCCTCATCGGCTTGGTCTTGTATATCAAGGCCAATCTGGTGAAGATCTTCAATTGAAACGTGTGTATTCTTTTTGGGCCGCCCCATCTGGGCATATGAAGCTTGACTGAATCCGGTGTTTCAGAATCGGCATGGACGCCATGTATTGCCATGTTGCGTTTGTCTGACAGGCCGCCCTGGATCGCTTTTCGGATAGATTTTATTTGGTCGGTTATTTGTTCTGGTGCCTCATGATGCTTGGCTAGGTTCAATGCGGTGTTAAGTCTGGGCTGCATGTCGAGGCCGCCAAATAAGATATCGCCTTGCTTTTCGTCCATATCGACAATTGCAAAAATTGAGTGCAGCACTAAATATTCTAACAACGCCCACTGGACGCATATGTAGCCGATGCTGGTCAAAATCTTTATGTGAGGGTCTGACGTATCCATGCAAAATACCGATCAAAAAAGAAGACGAGGTTCTAAAGCGGACGCTGAAAACGCCGCCTAAGCTTCATAAGGATAAGAAAGGGAGTCAGGACAATGAGGATACGAAAAAGACTAATAGGTCTAATTAGCAGCCTTCTTGGCCTGACTGTGTTCATTGACGACGTTAGGTGGGGGAGGCCCAACCTAACGCCACGCGATGATTAAAACCGCGCGTCCAGCCATGCTTTGGTGCCAATGTTGCATTTATAACAACTTGGCCGTTCATCAAATGGCACTACAGATATCATGTCATCATCATCGACAAAGCTAATGAGATGATCTTTGACTTCAGTCGCGGTGTTATTCACGTCTAAAAAATAGAATGACCGCATGACCTTGTGGCCTCCGAGTTCATCTAACTCAGCCCACAATTTAGGGTAGTCTTGTTGGTTATTGAGTTGGTAGCTTATAGCAAAACACGCCATATTTCAGCCCTTGTCGTTAAAGACAGGTCTTGCAAAATGGCAGAAAACGTGGCATAAATAATTGTCAAATCGGAAACGCCACGTTTCCAAACACTTTGGGTTTGGCGACCCGTCCAAAGGTTAAATGCCAAACTCGAATCGGGGGATGCCATCTGGTGTCCCCCGACTCATTTCGCTTAGCACAAATGTTGGAAAAAGTCGAGTCGGTGTTCCCTATGTGTTCATGGCCAGTATCGCTTTCGCTTTTCGCCGATCTGGCGGACGGTAAGCGTGTATTTAGGCTGCTGCTGCAACAGGCCGCCGATAGGTCAGGCGTTTGCCACGTGAGCCCTTCAAAGTTTCTGTGTTGGCTTCAACGTTATTCAACTTGCGAGTTCTGCTCCGCCATCCGGGCCATTATCTGCGGGATGACCTTTTCGGTCTCGCGGCGGCCGATATCGATCAGTTCCTCGGCACGGGTGAAGTTCTGGATGTCGATATGACCGACCGGCGGTGACATCGCGAAATCGGGAGGATCGAGCGCCAGCGAGTAGCGGCCGAGATTGCGCAGCGACAGGCCGACCGAGGCCTTGACGATGGCGAGACTGTTCGGTTCCTTGGTGCCCTGCTCGGCGATTCCCGCCGCTATCGAGCGGTTGAGAAAATCGTCCTGCAGATTGACCGACAGGCACAGTGCCTCGGGTGCCAGGGCCCGCACCGGCGAAACCGGGACCGGCAGGGCTGCTCCTCCGTCGACCAGCAGGCGGCCTTCATGCTGCACCGGCTTGAAAATGCCGGGCAGCGACATGGAGGCGCGGATCGCCGGCACCAGCTTGCCCGATTTCATCACAATCGTGTCGCCGGTGCGCAGATCAGCCGCAATGGCGGCGACCGGAAAGGGTAGATCCTCGAAAGTAAGCTGGCCGAATTCGGTCTCCAGTTCCTTTTCGATATTGCGCGCGCCCATGACCGCGCCGCGCTTGAAATGCGGGTCCATGAAGCGCAGCATGTTCCGGAAATTGACGTTGCGCGCCATGTCCTCGAGATAGTCGAGCTTGCCGACCGCATAGCTCGCCCCGGTAATGGCGCCGATCGAGGTGCCCGCAATTGCGGCAATTTCCAGCGGACTATCGTCTATCGCCCGCAGCACCCCGATATGGGTCCAGCCGAGGCCCGCTCCACCGCCCAGCGCAAGGGAAATTTTTCCGGCGCCGGTCACAGCGCGACATCCTCTGCCAATATCGCCCTTGCTTCGGCCAGATCCTCGGCCAGCACCATCACCCGCGCGGGCAATGCGATGCCGGCGCCCTCGACGATATTGACATTGCTGTCGAAACAGACCGCGCCAATGCCGGCTGATTCCAGCCGCCCACGAATGATCTCCGCTTCGACGCCGTGCATGTGACGGGACAGTTCGACCAGACTCATTGCCTATTTCCCGTCAAAATAGCGGTCGGACGCCCGCGTCGGCAGGCCGTCGATACTTTTGACCCGGCCGGCGGTTTTGGCCACCCAGGCTTCCGGATCGGCCTGACGGTGATATTTGACCAATGTTTCGCGCTCGGCTTTCATGTCCATCTGCGGTACGCCCCAGCCGCAACTGGTCTGGATATTGTCCAGCCTGATGTCGAAAATCTGGCGGGTGCCGGGCAATATGTCGAAATGGGAGGCCAGTTCGTCCCAACCTTCATCCTGCGGCAGCACCGGTTTGCCGGTACCATAGAGCCGCATGATCAGCGCTGGATTGGCAAAATTGTTGAACATGATGGTGATCCGGCCATCGGCGACCAGATGGGCGTGGGTCTCGTTGCCCGAGCCACCGAGATCGAGATAGGCGACCCGGTCAGGACCGAGCACGCGAAAGGCATCATAGCCCTTGGGCGAGAGATTGATCCGGCCGTCCGCCGCCGCGGTCGCGACAAAGAACATCGGCTGTTTGGCGATGAAGGCGATGTGGTCATCGCTCAATGCATCAAAAAATCCGCCATATCTCGCCCTTCTCAGTAAAATGGCCCGCCGAACAGCAGTTTCCAGAGCAACACCAGCAGCCAGTGGATCATTATCACAGGCCAAAAGGACTGCGATACAATCCGGATATGGGTCAATACTATGCCGAGGATGAACGTAGCAAATAGAAACGAAGGTTGCAGGAAAATCGCCGACCATGGGGGGCCGAAGGTCAGAGCCTGAAACGGATGCCAGAGCATGAACAGAAAGGCGGAGAGCCAGCTGCCCCAGCGCTGTGAATAGGTCGCGAGCCACGATAAGAGGACTCCGCGGAAGACCAGCTCTTCGACCAAGGCGGGAATGAAGAACAGGATGACTGCGGCCGTCAATGCCGAGGGAATATCTGTGGCCGGGTCAAAGCGGAGCCAGCCGCCCAGAAATCCTGCCAGCGCGATGATCGCCGCCGTCGGTAGAGCAATCGCAAAAGCGGCTTTCCAGCGACCGGCGTCGGGCCAGACCTTCACGCCCGCCAGGTCTGCTTCACCGCCGCAACCACCGCGCCTACCAGCTCGCTCCGGCCTCGACCGCCTCTTGCTCTCCGGGACGATACTGTCGGCCAAGAACCTTGTTGCGATGCGGGAAGCGGCCGAATTTCGCGATTATATCGCGATGTTCGTTGGCGAATTTCTCGTTGCTGCCGAGTTTCGTGAACAGCGTCACAGACCGGTTCTGCAATTGCAGGTCCTCGGCGTGCATGAACGGCATGTAGAGAAAGGCGCGTTGCTTTTCGGGCAATTGCTCGTCCAGTTCCAGATCGACCGCTTTTCCGGCAATCTGCTGGGCCAGATGATCGGTCGAAAAAGCGTCGGCGCTGTCGCGGAACATATTGCGCGGGAACTGGTCGAACAGGATCACGGCGGCCAGCGCGCTTTCAGGAGAATCCAGAAATGCACTGGCGGTTTTCGCCTTCTGCTCTTCCCATAGCTCGAGGAAACGCTCTTTTATCTGCTCGTCTATGGCATCGCTCTTGGCCCACCAGTCCCTGGGGTCAAGCTCTTCAAACCAGAAGGACAATATTTCGGCAGGCCAGTTCATCGCAGCGCAATCCATCCGGTTGTCAAGCGGTCCCCCCGACGGTCAGGCCTTCCACCAGCAATGTCGGCTGGCCGACGCCGGCCGGCACGGACTGGCCGCCCTTGCCGCACATGCCGATGCCTTCGTCGAGCGCCATGTCATTGCCGATACCGGCGACCTTGGTCAGCACGGTCGGGCCGTCGCCGATCAGCGTCGCGCCCTTGATCGGCGCGCCGAGCTTGCCGTTCTCGATCTTGTAGGCTTCGGTGCAGGAGAAGACGAATTTGCCGGAGACGATATCGACCTGTCCGCCGCCGAAGCTTTTGGCGTAAATGCCGTTCTTGACCCGGCTCATCAGCTCGGCCGGATCATCATTGCCGCCGCGCATGAAGGTGTTGGTCATCCGGGGCATCGGCGCGTGGGCATAGCTTTCCCGGCGCCCGTTGCCGGTGGCGGGGACGCCCATCAGCCGCGCGTTCAGCCGGTCCTGCATATAGCATTTCAATATGCCGTCCTCGATCAGGACATTTTCCTGCGTCGGTGTACCTTCATCATCGATGCTCAGCGAGCCGCGCCGCTCCTTGATCGAACCGTCGTCGACGACGGTGACGCCGGGCGCCGCCACGCGCTGGCCGATCTTGCCGGAAAAGGCGCTGGTGCCCTTGCGGTTGAAATCGCCTTCCAGGCCATGGCCGATCGCTTCGTGGAGAATGATGCCGGGCCAGCCGGGGCCGAGCAATACGGTCTGTTCGCCTGCAGGCGCATCGACGCTCTCGAGATTGACCAGAGCCTGTGCCAGGGCTTCGTCGACGGCACGGTTCCAGCGCGCTTCCTCGAACAGATCGTCGTAAAGATAACGCCCGCCCATGCCGAAGCTGCCGCTTTCGCGCCGGCCGTTTTGTTCGGCGACGATCGATACGTTGAGCCGGACCAAAGGCCGCACATCGGTGGCGACAAAACCATCGGGCCGGACGATTTCGACAACGCTCCAGCTGCCTGAGAGGCCCACGGAAACCTGGGAAACGCGAGGATCACGGGCGCGGGCGGCGGCGTCAATCTGCTGGCAGAGCGCGACTTTCTTCGCGAAGGGTATCGCCTCCAGCGGATTGGCTTCGCCATAAAGATGGCGGTTGTTGCCGCGTGGTGGCGGGGCTTTCTCGCCCTTCGCCGGATCGAGCAATTGCAGGGTCTGGGCGGCGCGACGGATCGCCGCCTCGCTGGTCTCGTTGCTGTAGGAAAAACCGGTCATCTCGCCCGACACGCCGCGCAGGCCAAAGCCGCTGTCGGTGCTATAGTCGGCGGTCTTCAGACGACCGTCATCAAAACCGAAACTCTCCACCGCGCTATATTGCAGATAAAGTTCGCCATCGTCGCAAGCCGAAAGGCTGTCGGCAACGAGCGCTTTGGCGCGCTCCGGATCGAGGCCATCGGGACGATAGAGAAACGAGCGGGGATCAAGCTTTTGTGTCATTCCCCATATATAGAAATATATTGGGGAGCTTGCACCCCCTATGTCGGATTAATCTTCGGAGAGCGCCGGAGAGACATCGGCAGGACCGCCGGTCAGAACGAATCGGCGGTCGCAATAGCCGCACTCGACATAGCCTTTTTCGTCGATTTCCAGCCAGACACGGGGATGGCCGAGCGCAGCACCGCCCGGAATATCGGTTGATCCGTCACAGGACACGCGCTTCTTGGAAGTTTTGACGATTTCGGGAATTTCGATCATGCCGGTGAATTAGCAACAGATTTGCGGGGGCGCAATATTTTCTCACGCCCCGCGATGATGATCCGCCATCATTGATAGTCGACGGTCATGATGAAAGATCCGCGATAGGCCCCTGTCTGCTGGTTGGGATTCACGCGCAGTCGCCCCCCGACCGTCAGGTCATAGATGCCGAGCGTCCCGAGCAGGCCGCGCACGAAGGTGCTGAAATTGCGGTTTCCGTTGCCGATCGCCAGCCGGTCGATCCGCATCTGGTCCGTGCCATTTGCATGAGTCACGAGCATCGATCCGGGAATCGATATTTCGACGATCTGGTTCGGTCCGCCATAGATTATGAAATTGGCCGGGCTGGTCACGCCGCCGGCAAGCGTCACCCCGCCGGTTGTCGATATATCGCCGTTGCGGGTATCGATAGTGACCGTGCCGTTTCCGGTGCCGGAAATGATGTTGCCATATTGCAGGTCCCGGGTCTTGACCACGGACAATGGTCCAATGGTCACAGCCCGGGCATCATTTTCAGCTGCTTGAGCGAAGGCGGCCGGTGCACCTGTCAAAACGACAAGCACGATAAAAAGGCCGCCAATCAGGCGTGGTAAGATTTGTTCTCTGGTCATCACAAAATCTGTCCTATATCGGTTGTTAACTGTCTTAGATCGATAGTCGTAAATTTACCTTTACCCGCATGGTTAAAATCACGGCAACCCTTGAAGACAACCGAACAAGTTGTTGAATTTATTCGCCAACATCTGACATCTTGCCCCTCGACCGGTCGCTCGCGCCGCCCGTGCACCACCGTTTGCGACAGGCAGCCGGCCGGCAGGATGTTCCGTTTTCCCCGTTCCGGGCCGTCTAGGTAGTGGACTCATAAA